>JACQQM010000155.1 GCA_016207025.1 Nitrospirota bacterium
GTCCATGAGGTAATGATCAACCACGGTAAAATAGATGAGCGAGACCAACAGCGAAAACACAACTGCGAAGACCGTATTGTTCAAAAGCTTCTCCATCTCCTTACTCCCCCGTTAGTGGCGTCCCTGAGATAGATTCATCAGCACGGACACTGAATTCCGGCGAACCAATAAAAAAACCAGAGACCGATGGCACATGTCATGTAGAAGACCATCTTACCGATTTTCATCTGCATGTCGTTCTGGGCTGCTTCCATTTCATCTCCTCATCTTGTCTTTCAGTGCGACAGACTCACACTCGGTTCTTGACAGGCCTCTAACACTATGTTAATGCTCTCTTCGTACTTTTGACGGAAGAGGGCACAACATGAGGAAGAACTCGAAATTGTTCGATATTATAGTTTTGGCCGGAATGGTTGTCAATATAATTTTAGCGGTGTTCCTTATCCTGTATTACTTTGATTTCCTGTAGGTTTCAGCCTTTCATCGGACTTCGTCCTTTCCCCACTTCTTCACCAGAACTCACACAGCGGAATCCGATGGTTTCATCACGAAAATCCGGAACCATGCGGCTTCGACTGGTGATTCGAACATCCGCGCCGGCACTGGTGTAGCCTCCGCCTCGTAAGACTTTGTAGACACCGTGATCAGGGCCTTGGGGGTTCCGATCGGAGGGATACCGATAGGCATCCTCTGCGTACCAATCCGCCACCCATTCCATGACATTGCCGGATCCGTCCGCAACCCCGAAAGGGCTCACATCTTGCTTCAGCGAGCCAACCGGCGCCGTGACTTCGAAGCCGTCCCTGGCAGAGCCCCAGTTGGACGCCAGTGGGTCAGGGTCATTCCCCCACGGCCAGAGCCGTCCATCCACTCCGCGCATCGCTTTTTCCCACTCCGCCTCGGTCGGTAGGCGCTTGCCATTCCACCGACAATACGCGTCAGCATCATCCCAGGAAACATAGGTCACAGGCTGGTTCGCTCCCCGCATGCGCGACAGATTCTTCGCATACCGGGAGGGGGGAGCTGCTTTGCGGTGTCCCGTGGCGACGACGAACGCTTGGTACTGGTGGTTCGTGGCCTCATAGCGATCAATCAAATAAGCGTCCAGGTAAATGCGGCGTTCCGGTTGTTCGTCATAGCCGCCGGCGTTGGTTCCGCGAAGAAAGAAGCCGGCCGGGATCAATACGACCTCTTCTTTCACCGGGGTCTCGTTGACGGGGGCCCCACTCGATGAGACACCGGGTGGGCTCACGTCCTGGGACAGCGGAAGAGGTTCTTCAGGCGGCGGGAAGGTGCCTTTGAGGATTCCCATGACCGGCAGGCTGGCCAGAAAGAGGACAGTCAGGAGCAGGGCTATTTTGAACTTCGTTTCAAGCATGGCTCAGACCTCCGGCCACCTCCACACGAGGTGACGGAGCTGTGCGACCGGGGCACTAGTTTTTTGCCTCCCGAGGTCCATCACGCCGCTCGTCGACATCTTTCGCACACCGAATGCCGATGGTGCTGTCGGTGCGCCACATCTTCGCCTGAAATCGTTTCGAAAGCCGGGCGTTCTGCTGGGTTTCACGCCACGAACCGCCTCGAATGACCTTGTGTTGTCCTTCCTCGGGACCTGATGGATCACGGTAGGGAGCTTTCTGATAATAGTTTTCGTCGTACGAATCCGCGACCCACTCAGCCACGTTGCCGGTCATATCGTACAGCCCATACGGACTTCTTCCGGATTCAAAGGAGCCCGGCGGGGCCAGATACTGAAACCCATCTTCATCGCCGTTCACGTTGGCATGGCCGGTTCCGAACTCGTCGCCCCACGGATACCGCCGCCGCCCCTCCCCGCGCCCGGCCTTTTCCCATTCCGCCTCGGTGGGCAAACGCTTGCCGGCCCATTTGCAATACGCATCCGCATCAGACCAGGACATACCGATCGCCGGGAGGGTTGGTTTCAGAATCTTGGAAATGTCGTCCTCGAAAACCGGGACAAACGCCTTGCCCCGCTTCGTCATCCGGACAAAACGTTCATATTCCTCCTGGGTCACCTCTTTGTTATCCATGTAATACGTCCTGAGATACACCTGGCGCTCGGGAGCCTCGTCAGGGTCTCCCTCCTTGCTCCCCATGGTGAACGGCCCCTCGGGGATCTGCACCATTTCACGGCCGTCGTCGCCGACGATCGTCTTGTAGATCGAAAAGTTCTGCGGAGCGACGGCGACCGCAGGCTGGATTTCGGTTTTGATCGAGGCCACCAGCTCACGCTGCTGTTTGGCCTTGTAGGACTCATACACCAGCCCCACAATCATGAGAATGAATGAGACAAACACGAAGACGATGGCTCCGATTAGCACACCCTTATTTTCCATGGTCCTCCGAAATCGAAGGCAAAATGAAAATGACGAACGTGCGCAAACTTCTTCCCTTTTTCATTTCTCCTTACCCATGGCGGCCGCGCGTTTGCGTTCGGCCCACGTATCCAGCAGCATCGAGATCTGCACGCCCAGGAACCCACCCATCGCGGCGCCGGCTCCAGCGCCCAACGTGATGTTCTCAGGGCCGGCCAGCGCCCAGGCGAGCGCGCCGCCCAGCAGCGTGCCGACCAGAATGCTGATCAAAAACCGACGTCCGCCAAAGATGCCGACGACCGTCCCGAGAATGATCCCGATACCGGCTCCCACCTGGAAAGCGCCGCTGCCCATGATCAGCCCGATCAAGGTGCCGACGGTGCCCATGACCGCCGCACCGAAGACCATGTCGATGATCTTCCGCGGGGAAAGCCAAGAGAGTGGCGAATCCGTGGGTGTCACGCCGCACGTCCTCGTGAGAGATATCTAGGGAGCAGAGACCGTAATCGGACCAAAATCCACCTCGACGCCGGGCCCACCCAGCAGGGAGATGCCCCATGCCTTGTCGGCCGGCTCATGTTTGTGGATGCGCTTAAAATCATCGTACGCATTCACGCGCTCTTCGACCCACTCCCCCAACGACTGCAGGCCGGACCGAAGCACGATCTCCGATGCGTCAAAGAGGCCGCCCTCGGTCGTCGCCCCCTTGGCTTTCGCGGCGCTCCACACATACTTGGTCGCCACCGGAATGACCATGAGATCTGTATCCAGCGACACAAACACCGCCGCGACCACATCGGTTCCCGCCGGAGCCGTCTTCAGCCGCCAGCGCCACGTCACGATCGGCGACGCCTTGGGGTCCCAGGCGATTCTCTTGTACACCCGCTGATCGGCTTGTCTGGCGGCCAGAAACGCAATGCCCTGTTCCGACTGAATCCTGTAAGCCTGCCTGGCTTTGGTCTCGTTACGCTGGGCTTTCCAACCGGTCGGAAACCCCTCTGCGTCTTTAGCCTGAAAATCTTCTAAGACCACCCCGCCGGCCGGCTGGGCCGTCACCGCCGAGCGGGCCGGCAGCGCCAGAATCACGACGCCGAGCACCGCGATGACGGCTGTTCGAACGGAGATCCGCGTCAATGGGCTCATGAGGGCTGCGCCTCTCGCGAGGCAGGCGGCAGCAACGCCGGGCTCTTCTCCGAGGCGTGTTCGCCCATCGGAACGGGCAGGCGATCTCGGCTGCTGATCCAGAACAGCAGCAGGACCGTCAACCAGAACACGATCATGTTGAACGTCACCATCTTCGCAGCGAACCCAAGAGACGGGGTAAAGGCCCATGGGGAAAGATCGGGCATGATCTCATTGACGTGCCAGGTCAGTCGTCCCGACGACCGAATGTAGCCCATCAGCCCCATCACCCACGTAAACGCAGCCGCCAGCCCGAACAGCACCACCATGCCTCTGACGGAGATCTTCCCCCACTCGATCGGGCCGTGCACTTTGGCTCCCCGCATCATCGCGCGATTGATCAGCAGTCCGACCGCCAGGACCGTCAAGGTCGTGAATGCCTGAGGCGAGGACAGCCCCACGCGGACGCTGGCCGGCAGGTAAAAGCCATAGATTGCCAGCCAGATGATGTTCAGAATCCCCCCTGCGAAGAGCGCTGCCAGCACGATGTTGCCGGTTCTGACCCAGGAGACGGTCATAGTCCGGTTGGCCCGACGGTAGAGAATATAACTGATTCCCGTCAGACAGATCATTACATTGATGGCGCCATTCTTCGCCGACATCACGCCGTAATTCCCGATCACCGGATGCTGCGCGCCGCCCATGGCTTTCAGCTCGCTCGCCGACATCACCAGCGTGTGCGGCGTCAGCCAGACAAAGAGGCACCCCATCAAACCCCAGACCAGGTATTGGAGATAGCGCTGGTATCGTTCGCCGCCCCGGATCCGGTTCATGCTTTGCCAGAGATAGTAGTTAATACACAGAAACAGCACCCCGATCAGCAGAGCCTGCACGACGAACAGCCACGTAAGGAGTCCTCCCATCATGGTCACCCCCATGCTCTGCCGAAAGGCGTAGACCGACCGCATGAGCCAATACCCCGCGAACGGCATCGGCAGCAGCGCGCAGACCGTGACGAACAGAAAGATGTACCCGACCCAGTCATAGTAGGCGCGTTCCTCGTCCGACTTGCTGGTCAGAAAGCGGTAGGAGGCGTAGGCGAGCACCACCGCGCCCCCGGACATGAGATCGGCCAGAAAACGGTGCACGTTGAGGGGGTTCCACAGCGCCGAATGGAGCAGGTGCCAGACATTGCCCAGATAGCGACCTTGCTCATCCACGCCGGCCGGGGACATCATGAAGGCGACCCAGGCATTGGCCAGCAGCAGGAGCGCAACTCCTAAACCGTTCGCCACAATGCCGATCGCGGCATGCCCCCACTTGAGCGCGGGCTCAGCCATGCGGTCCCAACTGTAATAGTAAAGAATCAAGAAGAGCGACTCGCCAAGAAACACGAGCGCGTAAATCGGCATCATCGTCTTGAAGGTCCCGCCCATGTAGCTCATGAAGGGGGGGTACAGCGTGATGAACAGGCCGAGCATCAGGCTGCCCACTACCGCGGTCAAAGAGAAGGCCAGCAGCGCGACCCTGAGGAAATCCCGGGCCAGTCGGTCGTATCGGGCTGCTGTGGCTCGATCCCGCGCGACGAGGCCGATAAACTCGATGATTACGCAGAAGATCGGAAGGGCCAGCACGAATCCGCCGAAATAGGTGTGCTGCTGCGTCACGAACCAGACGAGAATGCGGTTATCGAAGGAACCGTAGCGGGGATAAACCGTTGCGCCCGACGACGGAGCCGGCGGTCCTATCGGGACCCCGTCGGTATGGTAGTACACATCCTTGGCCGTCTGCAGCGTCCCCTGCTGAGGCGTGGGGTCACTCGAGTCAGCCAGAGCGGTGCCGATCATGAGGAAGACCAGACAGCTTCCGAGGACCGACCACCGAATCAGGATATGCGTTGCTCGCGACGCCACCACGGATTTCGCTCAGCCTCTTCTGCCGGATTCCGCCACCGATATGCCCGCCGTCGGCATGGACTCCTTGTTCGACCTCACCCCGCCCTTCGATAGGATGCCCATAACAAACGGGCAGCGCAAGAGGGATGTCGGGATGATCTGCTGCGCCTGATCTTCCAGATGCCGACGGTAACCGAGGTAATAGCAGTAGAGGGCCATGATGCTCGCCACCATCCCGGCGAGCAGCCCCTGCCCGATTTCGTGCAGCGTCTCCACCCTCAGCACGAACAAGACGACCCCCACCAGCACCAGATAATACGTTGCCGCAAAGGCCAATCCAGGCCACCACCAGAACCGGAAAAGCTCTGTCCGGCCGACCGACCCTAGCATCCCCCGCCACCCGCCTGCTCGTTGCTCGCCCGACAAGTACGCCATGACGGCCAGGCAACCGGTCACCAGACTGACCATCACCAGTTGGCCGAGCGCGGAACGACCAGCTTCAGCGAGGTGAGCCACCCCGACAGCTAGCGCCGCGCAGACAACCGCCGCAAGCACCGTCCATCGGACGATCTGCCCCGGCTGCTCCCGGAACAGCGAACGCAGCGCGGACCCATCGGGAAAGGTCAACACGGATTCGCCCTGCCGCTGCAGCCGGCGAACGTGGCCGATCTCGAACGCGTCCCGAGCCACGGAGGTACAGGCGATGATCAGAGCCATCATGGCAGGGCCGTCCGGATGGCGGAGGAAGTCATAATTGACGAGCACCTTCAGCAGAGCCAAGACCATCAGCGAGAGCTGGATGCCATACGCAAACCCGATCCAGCCAACCAGCCAACTCACCAGTCGCGCGCCGTCTTCCTTCCACACAGCCGAAAGGGAGACGCCCCGCCCCGCCCGATAGGCCCAGACTGCCGTGACCGCAGACACGACACCGCTCAAGAGCAAGAGAGTGAGCGGCTCGGTCAGCGGAATGAGATGCTTGACGCCTCGATAGATGGCGAACGCCACCAAGCCGGGAGCCAGCATGACGAGCCGTTTCCGTTGCCGGACCTCCCTTTCCGTGACCGCCAGGGTCAAGCTCGGCAACACGCGGAGCGCCAGTCTATGCAACATTGTCATCGTGATGCGTGACGCGTCAGGCCAGCATCTCTCCATTCCTAAAACACCCGTCACTCGTCACTGGCGCCCCGCGAAGCCGAAATACCGCGCCTTTACTTCTTCCATCAGCGCCACCGTGACGCGGGATTGCCCCCGCTCCGCCGCCGTCCGTTCCAATTCCAGCCGCGCCATCGCGCGCACCGGCGCCGGCACATTCTCCAGCCGCCGCTCGGCTTCAGGATCCCATGCGACCATGCCGCCATGACGAGCTTGGGTCAGCACCGCGCATGTGATCACCCGCTGACCCTTCGATCGGGCGTATTCCTCGACCTCGCGTCGGACCAACGGTTCGACATACGGGGGCATTCGCTCAAGCAGGTGGCGTGCGTCATCCGTCCACATCAGCCGGTCCACCAGCACCGCGGCCTCCTCCGGTGGCGCCTCGAACCCGATCGAGAGCCCACACGCGAGGCACTCGGACCGCACAAGCCAGATCGGTCCCCTGCCCGCCTCTTCCCGTTCGTCCACTCCCTGCGTGTGCATCCATCGACCACAGCCGCAAATCAGCATGGCAAGTTCCTAGTGCTGAGACCTGAGTGCTGCGTCCTGCGTTTCGCGTGCGGCGTTCTGCCTTCTGCGTTCCTCACTCAGCACTCATCGCTCAGCACTTCTTCATTACCCGATCTTCCCGGGATACAGAATGTACAGCATCGTATAGGTGATGCTTCCAGTTACGAACAGAATACAGTAAATGATCATCGTGAACCGGCCCAGCACCCGGTGTCGCCGCTCGCCGTTCGGCCAGATCCGCTGGATCGCCACCTCGATCGCGAAGACGATGCCGATGAGGAAGAGCAGGCCCAGATAGACCATCAGCTTTCGTGTGGAAAACCCGGATGTGACCACGCGCGAGGTGAACAGCAGCAGTAGCACGGCGGTGATGCCTCCCAAGATGGTCCCCATCTTCGTCCAAGACGTCTGCAACAGCGCATCCCTCAGGATCCGTTTCCCCGAGGCCATAACCTGCGCGCGGAACCCGAGGACAATCATATACACCGCCATGACCAGCCCAATGACCACCAAAGTGATATGAAACGTCAGGAGGGGAATGAAGACCTTGTGATACATGAAGTCCGAGCCGCCGAACCCTTCTTTCCCTTCAAAGGCCAGGACACCCAATTGACGGAACAGGTAATAGCTGGTGAAGAACCCGAGCATCGCGACCATCCCACCCAGCATCAACCAGTGATGGGTGTGACCCTGCCGGCGTTTGGCCTGAAACCATCCGATCACGAACAGCACGGTAAAGAGAGTCGCCATGGACTGGCTCAGGTCCGCTCCGATCGTCGCGTGCGTCCCGTAGAACCCCGGTTGTTTCAGCCATTCGAGCATCGTTCCCGCTATCCACTACCCTTGTTTAGTTCCCTGAAGAACCGCAGTCCGCTCCACTTCGACGATGGGCTGAAATCCGGCTTCGGCCATCCAGCGCGTGGCCTCGGCCACCGTGTAACAGCGGCCTCGCTCGGTATTGACGAGGATATGCACCGCGAACGCGGTCACCCAGGCCGGGCTTGTCCTGGATTCGTCAAGAAATCGGTCCTTGATAATCAGACGGCCGCCTTTCGTCAGATGGACGAAGGCTTTCCGCACGATCGCCGCGTTGGCGTCGGGTCCTTGGTAATGCAGGATGTCCGACATCAGCACCACGTCGTATGGCCCCCCGAACGGATCGACCGTGAAATCCCCCGGCAGCAGCGTGATCTTCCCCTCAAGACCGGCCTCCTTCACGTTCCGTTCGGTCACCTTCAGAGTCTGGGGCAGATCGAACACCGTCGCCGTCATCTGAGGATAGACGGTGCAAAAAGCGATCGCGTTCGTGCCGGCGCCGCCTCCCAGATCCAGAAGCGTCTTCGCTCCACTCAGTTCCAGCCGCTTCGCCAACACCGGGCCGCTCTGTTGCCCGATCCGATCCAGTACCGACAGGACATTGGCGCCGAGCTCCGGATTCGTTTCAAACACGTGGCGGCTGACCGGGGAACGACCGGTCCGGATCGTCTCTTCGAGCTTGCCCCAATTCCCCCATTCGGCGTCATGGAGCACCAGCAAATGCCCCACATAGCTCGGGGTGGTTTTGACGAGATAGGTCTGTGCCGTGTGAGTGTTCGCGAACCGGTCGGCGTCTTTGGTCAATACCCGCATCGCCACCAAGGCGTTCATCAGCAACCCGAGCGCGCGCTCATCCGCGCCAATCCGCTGCGCCACCTCCGCCGCCGTGCATGCCTTGCCATCAAGGGCCGAGAACAGGTCCAGTTTGACCGCTGTCAGGAGGACCTTGGTTTCCCAGTAGTATCCGAGTTGAAAGACTTCGGCGAGTGAGAGTTCTCGTGGCACACGACCTCGACGATCCCGCGGTTTCTCCTCTCATCTGATTCAAAATCTTGCAATCTTACTCAGATCAACAATGGAAAGGCAAGGAGACGAACCAGGATCGCAGAGAGGCGCGCAGAAATAAAAAGGGCAGTGGCTGCTTCAAGCCACTGCCCTTCTCGAAGGCGGCCAGAAGCCTGCCTTCGTGACATTCCGGCGAGTTACTTCTTCTTGATCTCGAACTTCGCTTGGGCGGTGCCTCCCTCGGTCACGTCCACCTCGGCTTCCACCTTGCCCGCGAACGGATGCCAGGCCACTACCTTGTGCTTACCGGCCGGAACGTCTTTGATCTCGAATGTGCCGTCGTCCTTGACCACGGTATAGTGCGGGTTCTCCACCGGCAGGAAGAACCCCTGCATAAACTCATGTTGATCACACTGCAGACGGAGTATGGAGCCCTGCTTGTCCTTCCGCAGCACGACCGGCTTGTCCAACTTGGAGCCCTTCTCCGCCAGAGCGATATTGAACACGGTGCTGGAGCTGGCGCCCAGCACTTCGAACGTGTGCGGGTTGTGCAGCACGCCCTTCTTGCCAGGAAAATCACCTTTCGGTCCTGGATCGTCAGGATCGGAGTCATGATTTTCCACGTGGAAGTTCTTCTTCTTCACCACGACCCCGGTAAACGGCAGGAATTCGCAGAACTCCGACACGATGTCGGTGCCCTTGTAGCCGTCCATGAAGGCCTTGTCCTCGATGTCATTCACCGCGACCACGGCGGCTTTCAGGCCTCCGTCCTTCCCGACCTGGATCGTCGGCAGGATCCGTTTCTCGCCCTTCACGAGTTCCTTATTGGGGTTCTTCGGACAGAACTTCGGATTGGGAAACTTCGAGAAGAGAAATTCCTTCTCCTCCGACTTGCCGCTGTAGGTCACCTTGCCGGTGATCGTTCCCCCAGCGTACGAGGTGAGGGGCGCCGCCAAGAACGCCACCACCACCAGCGCAAACACCGCCATGAACATACCCTTCTTCATGTTACTGCCTCCTTGTGATTAAAAACGTAAGGCCGGAATACTTGAACTCCCTTATCTCGGTGATAGCGCGGATGAGTCCCTGCCCCTATCAGAAATAAAGAGCCGACCACTTGCCTACTGAACCGCCCGCCGGCTTACTCTCCTTTGGTTGTGCTCGAACGCGATGGAAGGTCGCCCCTGAGGCACTAAGGGGGCAATTTATACTGCAACTGACGACAGAGTGTCAAGCCCAAAAAAAATCGCCCCCATAAGTCACATTCAGTGTTTTCTCAATTGGTTATCATTTTGGCTGAGAGGCGTCAGAACGCGCCCTAAGGCTCCGCCTGCAGTGGCCCGGACCGCTTCATCCTGATCCCTGAGTGCTTTTTTCAGGGTCCCGATCAGTTTCCTGTCCCCGATCTGGCCCAGCGACCTGGCAGCGGCTATGCGCGGCCGCGGCAGCGGATCCTCCAACAGCAGTTGCAGCATGCCGATCGCGTCTTTTGCATCGTGCCCCCGGCTTCCCGCCAGCGCCTTGGCCGCCGCTGCCCTGATTCCGGGGTCGACATTCCGGATCAGTTCGCGAATCACCTCGGCGATCTCATCGTACGGCACCCCCAGTCGCAGAAGGGCCGACACGGAGGCGGCGCGCACCGCCGGATTCGTATCGGCGAGGGTCTTTTTCAGGACCGGCACTGACTCCGGAGCCCGCAGTTCACCAAGACTAATGGCAGCAGACGTCCGCACAGCCGGAATCGGATCGCTGAGCGCACTGGCAAGAGACGGCGCGGCTTCGGACAGCCCCAGGTCTCCAAGCGCGACCGCGGCCGCGCCCCGAACGGAAGGTTGGGGATCGCCGAGGGCTTCCCCGAGAATCGGGAGCGCCCGGCGGTCTTTGAGTTCTCCCAGCATGCGGAGTGCAGTCCCGCGCTCCTCGGGATTCGATGCCGCGGCGGCCTGGCGGACCCGGTTCCAGCCCTCGCTCCTTCCGAGCATGGCCATCGCGCCGGAGGCCGTCACGCGAACAGTCGGCTGTTCATCCTGAAGGGATCGTTCCAGCAACCCAACGACCGAACGGTCCCGCGACCGGCCGAGCGCTTTCAGCGCCGCGGTCCGCACCATGGCAGCCTGATCCTCCAACGCCTGCCGGAGCCGGGCTGAACGCCGGCCCGCTTCGAGGCGACCGAGCCCTTCGACGGCGAGCGTCCGCACCA
>JACQQM010000154.1 GCA_016207025.1 Nitrospirota bacterium
GTTGTACCCCGGCCCGATGATTCCCATCGGCCGCCCTTCCCGGTCGATGTGAGCGACATCGGTGATCACCATCCCGACTTCCGGTTGCCGCTCCAGCACCTGCACTTGTTTCTCAAGCTTCGTCGGATGCCAGAGATCATCGTGATCCAGCAAGGCGATAGCCGCCCCTGTGGACTCGGCAATGCCGCGATTCCTCGCCCGGGCGACGCCGGCATTTTCCTGTCGGACGTAGCGGATGTGATCACCGATTCCCCGCACCACCGCTCCCGATCCATCGGTGGATCCATCATCAACCACGATGATCTCATAGTCTTTCCAGGTCTGCGCCAGCACGCTTGCGATGGTGTGGCGAATCACATCCCGGGCATTATAGAGGGGGATGACGACGCTGACTTTCACAAGCGCATCTGGTCAGAGCCGCTCGGGGCCACGCGGCTCACGGCTTCACCGCTTCCAAGGTGACGGTCATCTCTTCGCAGACGTTCCACAGGTACCGGCGGCAGCGTTTCTGGAGATAGGCAGGAAGGAAGCGGCCGACGATCGATCCCAACGGTCCCAGGCTGCTTGTGTGCGCTGCAGCCGATGTCGAGCGTCAAACCCATGTCGTCAGCGCACGCACCCACCGGACGTAGCCCCTCAGCCGGAAGGGGGCTTTCCTGATCGCCTGCCAGTAGAACTTGCGCGCTTCGGCGCGCCGCCCTGAGCGATCAGCGGCGCTTCCCCGTGCAAGAAAATAATTCGCCCACTCGCGGTCCAGGGCCGCCCGCTGCTCCGCGGTCAATGGCTGCATGTGCTCGAGGCCGACGAGAAACCGCTCCCGGCTGGAGAGCACCCGCTCCCGATGCATGGCCTCGTCGAAGGCCATGTCGCGATAGCCGTGGCCGCGCTGGAGCTTCCGGACCAGGACCCGGTCCACGCAATCGAACCGCGTGGCCGCATAGAGCCGAATCGTCAGGTCCGAATCCTCCGACCCGTAGAGCTCCGGGTTCAGGGCCCCGACTTTTTCCATCACGTCCCGTCTGACCAGCAGTGTGGACGGCAGCGCTGTGTGCCCTCCGGCGAAGGCGCGCACCAGCGGTTCCTCACTGTGTCGCGCCGCTACGCGCTCGAGCACCATGCCGTTTTGATCCACTACTTCGTAATCCGTATGGACTACTCCCACCTCAGGGCGGTTGCGCATGAGCGCGAGCTGGGCCTCCAGCTTGTCCGGCAACCATACGTCGTCGCAGTCCAGGAGGGCTACGAACTCGCCTCGCGCAGCCGCAATCCCCTTGTTGCGCGAGCGGGCCGGACCTCCATGGTCCTGCTGGAACCAGGTGATCCCCATGGACTGCTGCAACCCGGCCAGGACCGCCTGGGTGCCGTCCGTCGAGCCATCGTCCACCACGAGAATCTCCACGTCCTTGACGGACTGGGCCCGCACGCTCGCTACGGCCTTTGCGACGAACGGGGCCCCGTTGAAGACCGGGATCACCACGCTGACCACGGGATCATGCACGCCCACCGACGGTCTCCTTTAACCCAGTAGCCGTCTAGCTGCCGCGAACACCTCGTCAACGGAAATCTGTCTCATGCAGCTTTCCTCCCCCCGCTCGCAGGTCGAATGGAAACATCGCCGGCAATCGAGCCCCTTATAGAGGACTTCCGTTCGTTGTCCGCGGGGTCCCCATTCAGCCGGATTTGACGGTCCAAAGAGTGCCACCACCGGTGTGCCCAGCGCCGCGGCCATGTGCATGGGGCCGTTGTCGTTGCCGACAAACAAGGCGCACCGCTTGAGCACGGCCGCAAGTTGTAAGATCGTCGTGCGCCCGGCCAGGACCGCTGGGGACGAGCGAGCCCGCGCACGAATCGCTTCCGCCACGTCCCGGTCGCGAGTGTCCCCGCCCACCAGAACCCGGCAGCCACACGCATCGACGAGCCGGTCCGCCAGCTCGGCAAACCGATCGGGAGGCCATGCCTTGAACCAATACCGAGCGCCAGGTTGCAGCAGCACTATCCGAGTGGGAGGGGGCCCATCACCCGTTGCACCCCACACCCGTTGCACGCAGCCAGGCAACGGGTCCCCGGCAACGGGTCCCCGCGCACCTCCCACACCCACCTCTTCGAGTATCCGGGCCGCCTCTTCCTCGTCCTGCTGAGACGTATGCAGCACGAGCGGGCTGGCCTTCGGCTCGATGCCCAGCGCCCGGATCGCCTCCAGGTCATGCTCCACGCGGTGAACAACCTGTGATGCGGTGTTGACGACGGACGTATACAGCAGACCGCGCCAGCGGTGCTCCTCGTTAAATCCGATCCGGACCGGCGCGCCGCTCAGCCTGGCCAGAAGAGCCGACCGGTCACCATCGGTGAGATCAACGACGCAATCGAAACGGCGGCGGCGAATTTCCTGCAGGAACCGAGCCGACGCTGCCGGACCCCCTCGATCCACCACCAGGACCTCGTTCAGGTCCGGGTTCCACTTGAGGATGTCCTCAGTCCCCCGATTGACCGCCATCGTGAGGCGCGCGGCCGGAAACCGGTCCCGGAGCGCGCGCAGCACCGGTGTCGCCAGCAGCACATCTCCGATGTAGCGGAGCTTGATGACCAGAATGTTCTTCATACCGTGAGGCGTAAGGCGTAAGGAGTAAGGCGAGAAAGGTTCATATCCTTTCTCCGCTTCAACCCCTCACCCCTCACGCCTAACCCCTTACGGTTTCTGAGCACACACATCCCGATAAACCGCTAACGTCCGTCGCGCCGCCCGTTCCCAGGAGAACTGCCTGGCTCGCTCGAATCCCTTTGCCCGTAAGATCTCCCGCAGCGCCGGCTCGTTCAGTACCCGGACGATCGCCTTGGCCATGGCATCCGCGTCTTCTGGATTCACCAGTAACGCTGCGTCCCCTGCCACCTCCGGCAATGCGGTGGTGTTGGAGGTGACCACCGGCGCGCCGCAGGCCATCGCCTCCAGTACCGGCATACCGAATCCTTCATAGACCGACGGAAACACAAACACGTCCGCGTGGGAGTACAGCAGCCGCAGGTCGGCCACCGACAGTTTCCCCGCGCAGACCACGCGGTCCTCGAGCCCGCAAGCGCGGGCGGTTTGCCTCATATCCCCGAACCGGTGCACCGGTTCCCCGACCAACACGAGGCTGTGCCTCTTCAGGAATTCTGACCGTCGAGCATACGCCTTTAGGAGGGTCTGATGGTTTTTCCGGGGATCCGCTCCTCCCACGAAGAGGATGAAACGCTCGGTCGGAATCCCGAGACGACGGCTCAGCTCGGACATGGCCACCTGGTCGGCCATCGGTCGAAAATCATCCGAGACCCCGTTGGGAATGACCACGATCCGCTCGCGCGGGAGACCATACAGCAATGCCATGTCATGCGCGGAGTGGTTGGAGACCGTGATCGCCTTTCGCGCTCGCCAGGCTGTCCGCTTTGTGCGATAGAACGAGGCCCGCTGGCCGAACAGCTTGGTCGAATACTCCGGATGCCGGTCCAGCCAGAGGTCGTGGATTGTGACGACCCCCCCGTACCGCCCGACCGTCCACATCTTGAAGTTCATCCCGTGGTAGAGATCCAGCCGATCAAGCAGCCCTCGCCAACGCATCGTGACGCGCCCCGCCTCGACCCAGCGCACACGCGAACTGCTCTCCCATTCTGCCGGCGCGCCGTCCCGCAGCGAGCCCGGTTTGAGGTACCCCACCAATTCAATATCTTCCTTTAAGTCAAGCAGCGCTTGCAGCAGATGGTAGGTATGCCAGCCGACCCCGCCGCGATCGCCCAGAATGGGATTGGCATCGATCCCGATCCGCATCATGCTGGCATCCCGCTCCCCCGTTGCTCAACCCCTTGTCCTTGTTGGCCCCGCTGCTGCAAGAGTTCCCACGCCTTCGCGTATTTCACGAACGTATGCATGCCTGCGAACAGCGCCACGATGACCCCGTGGATTCCATCCCGGTAGCCACCGCGCAGCACAAACGTTTTGAAAATCGTCCCGAGATGGTTGCCGGCCAGTTCCCACGGCGTCACGCGTGACCGTGCTTTGAGTTTCTCGTGGGCCCCCAGGCTCGTGTACCTCGTCATCTTCCGCACGTGCTCGCGAATGCCCGGCATGCTGTCATGATCCATCGGGTGCGAGAGCCGAGCGACCCGCCCGCGAAGCTGCAAGCGTTCGTGCAACAGCACATCGTCATAGCGTCCGGCCGAGCGTCGGAAGAGTCTCAACTGGTAATCGGGGTAAATCCCTCCGCCCTGAATCCACCGTCCATAGAAAAAATTCCGCCGAGGAATTTCAAACCCGGCCAGATCGGCGGGCGGCCCGGCCTGAATCGTCTGCAGAATTTCCTGCCGCAGCGCGGCGGTGATCCGCTCATCGGCATCCACCACGAGCATCCAGTCCGCCCTCGTCTGGTCCATGCCGAAATTCTTTTGCGGCCCGAACCCCGGCCAGGGCCGTACAAACACCTTGTCCGTGTACTGCCGGGCGATCTCAACTGTGCGGTCCTGGCTCTGAGCATCAACCACGACGATCTCGTCTGCCCATGTGAGCGACTCCAGGCAGGCGGCAATATTCCGCTCCTCGTCTTTCGTGATCACGACCGCCGCAATCTTTGACTGGTTTGTCTGGTTCATCTTGTTCGTCTGGTTTATCTGGTTTATCTCGTTTCTCTGGTTGATCCGGATAACCAAACAAACCAGACGAACGAAACAAACCGTCCTCTCTCCTACCCTCTGAAGCCCTTCTTCAGAATCGCCCTATAGAAGGCCGGCTCCAGCCAGCGATTTCGCCCGGGCTTGAGCACCGGATATCGACTCACGCGGTCCGCCATCACGGCGGGATGCGTGCCGGAAAAGTTCTTCATGAGGTCATACTCGTCGAACTCGTAGACCTCCCGGGCGAGCATCCGCGCCTGCTCCGCGCCCGGCTGGTCGCCGTGATGACGGGCCACCTGGTAGCGAAACTTATCCAACAAGACGCGTGGCGGCTTCACCCAGCCGTAATGATAGATCGTCGCGCCGGACGGTCGCACCCGGTCCTTGTGGACGGTTTGGAGATACCCCCGGTCCGCCTTGAGCCAGAACCCGACGGCATCGCCGCAGGATTCGACCTGGCCGTCATTCCGGATGATCCGGACCGCCCGGTGGTAGAACCAGGGATTACAGGAGCGATAGTCTCCGTAGAAATGCAGGTAGCGGAAGGTGAAGCCCAGGACGGTCGGGTTCGCCAGATGCTCGCGAAGCGCTTGCCTGATCGCGTCGTGATCGGCCTCGTGCAGGACCTCATCCGCCTGCAGGTACAGGGCCCAGTCTCCGGTACAGTGCGACAGCGCGACGTTCGTCTGGTATGAAAACAGCAGGCCGTCTGTTTTCATCGCATCATCCCAGATCGACTCCATGATCCGGACCTTGTCCGAGCCGATCGAGCGGATCAGGCCCAGCGTGCCGTCGTCCGACTGGCCCACGTTCACGATGAATTCATCCACGATGGGCAGCGCAGAGCGGATCACCTCCACGATGGGGTACTCGAACTTCACCGCATTCCGGCAGATGGTGTATCCGCTGACTTTCATCGCTGAATTTGTCGATCTGATGATCTGTCGATCTGGCGATTGAAGCAACAGCGGTGTTTCACATCGCTGTTCAAAATCACCAAATCAACAAATCGACAAATCAATCAATCCTCCTCGTGAGTTCCCAGAACTTCGCATACTTGATGAACGTGTAGTAGGCGTACAGGCCGGATAGGATCAGGCCCGGCATGCCGTCCAGGAATCCGGCCCGGCCCAGATACATCTTGACAAACGTGAAACACGGGTGCGTCACCAGTTGGTGGGTCCGGAATCGCCGGCCCTGCTCGACCATGCGACGCGCCATGAGATCGGAGTAGCGGTCCATTTTGGCCAGGTAATGATCGATGTCCCGAAACGGGTACTGCAACACATGGGCCGTGAGATGCCCGGCTCGTCCATCCAGCTCGAACCCCTCGTGGACGAGTTCCTCGCGGTATCGCATCCGGCCTTTGCGGAACAACTGGGGCTGGCGATAATCGGGATACCAGCCGCAGTGACGGATCCAGCGCCCCAGGAAATAATTGCGCCGCGGCACGAAGTAGGCGTCGGCCTCCGGCCCGCGCTCGAGCACCTGCCGGATCTCTTCGCGGAGTTCCGGCGTGGCGCGCTCGTCGGTGTCCAGGCTGAACACCCAGTCGTGCGTCGCGTGGGCCACGGCCTCGTTTCTCAGCCGCCCGAACCCCTTGAACTCGTGCTGGAACACTTTGTCGGTGAACTCCCGGCTGATTTTCTCAGTCGCATCCGTGCTGTGCGAATCCACGACAATCAACTCATCAGCCCATTGCACGCTCTGCAGACAGGCCCGGATGTTCGGCTCGTCGTTATAGGCGATGACATAGACCGAGAGCTTAGACATGCAGCACCGTGATGCCTTCCGCTTGGTCCACCACCTGCCGGACCCTGTCGGTCACCTGGTCCGCCGTGATCCGATCCAGACAGTCCCAGTAGGGACAGGCTTCGTAGATGCATTTCTCGCAGGTCGGGACATCCGGCTTCAGCACAACTCCCCTCCCCAGCGGCCCCCAACGGATCGGGAGATTGTTCCGCCGGGGATCGAACAGGCTGACCGTCGCCACCCCCAAGGCCGCCGCGACATGAGCGGGTCCCGTCGCTCCCGACACGACCACGTGACTGGCCCCGATCACCGCCATGAGTTCCCGGACGCTCAGACGACCCATCAGATCCAGGATTCCCTTTCCAAGTTCTTCGGCTCGGGCCGCTTCGCTATAGAATTGCTCCCGCTCGGCAGCGTTGCCGGTGAGAATCACCCCCAACCCCTCATCGACCAGGCGGTGCGCCAGGGCCCAGTAGTGCTCGCCCCGCCAACGCCTGGCCGCGAACCCGCCCGGATGCAAGACGGCGCGTCGTCTCGACAACCCGCCAAGCGTTGCCTGCGCCCATTGACGCTCGGCGTCGGTCAGCACCAGAGCCGGCCGAACCGGCGGGCCGGGGTTAAGGCCGAGCCCGGTCAGCAATCCGAGGTTGTACTCGCTCTCATGCTTCGAGAAATCGCGCCGGTGCTGATAGACCCGCCGGTTGGCCAGCAGACTGTACCACCGATACCCGGTCGCCACGCGGATCGGCACTCGCCCGACAAACGCCGCGAGCATCAGACGGCGGAACGGTTTTAAGAAAATGGCCGCGTCGAACCCCCGCCGAAAGAGGGCCACCAGCTCGGCAAACGGCTCCTGACCGGAGACGGTCAGGACTTCATCCACGTCGGGATGATGGCACAGAATCGGCGCGGCAGACTGGCTGGAAAGAAACGCGATGCGCGCCTTCGGCAACAGGCGGCGGAGCGCCGATGCCACGGGCAGGCATAGGATCTCATCACCAATTCCGTCCGGCCGGACCAGCAGGATGTTCATCGAGTATGTTGGTGCGTCACCCGCATCGCCAGCTGGCTGCGCACCGCCTCGATCGCCTGGTCTGGGGAAATATTCTTGAGACATGCGAGATGGACTGTGTTTCGACACGTTCGGCTGAAACAGGGGCTGCAGGGGATTCCGCTCACCAGCGCACGATGCTCTTTGCCGTACGGGCCGGTGCGGAGCGGACTGGTCGGGCCGAAGAAAGCCACCACCGGCGTCCCGACCGCCGCTGCGACATGCATCGGACCCGAATCATTGGTCATCAGCAACGCCGCCGATTCGAGCAAAGCCGGCAGCAGAGCGGGCGTGGTGGCTCCCGTCAGGTCCACCGGCGCGGCCCGCATGAGCTCCTTCACGGCCTGCGCGGCCGCGCGATCATCCGGCCCGCCAATCAACACCACCGAGCCCAGCTTGTCCTGCTGAATCCGATCGGCCGCAGCCGCGAAGAACTCAAGCGGCCACCGTTTGGTCGGCCACCGGGCCGAGACATTCACCGCGATCCAGGGAATGCCTGCTTGGAGACCCCGTCGGTCCAGCAAGTCAGAGACCTCTCGACGATCAGCGGGCAAGGAACGGAGGCGGAATTCCGGCGCTCCTGTGACGGCGGTCCCCAACGCAGCGGCGACCAGCAGGTAGCGATCCACCGCGTGCATGTCCGGCGCCCGGACCGGCACCCGGTGGGTGTAAAAAAACGGGCTGCCCTCACGGGCATTGGCAAACCCGATCCTGGTCGAACATCCGGTTAGCCATGCCATGGCTCCGCTGCGGAACAGGCCCTGCAGATCCACCACCAGATCGAAGCTGGTCGCGCGGAGGCGCGGGACTTCGGACAGCCAGCCCTTGAAGCCAGGCTCGACGGGCCATACTTCGTCCAGCCCTTCCGTCCGTTCCAACAGACCGGCCCACTGTTGCTTCACCAGCCAGGCGATGTGCGCACGAGGGAACCGCCCCCTCAACGCCTGCAGCGTGGGGAGCGCATGCACGACATCCCCCAGCGAGCTGGGCTTGATGATCAAAATGCGCCGGTACTCAGCGTGTTCCAGCACGGCGGCGCTTTGCCCCATCAGTCCGTCTGCAACCGCTCTGTCGGCTCACCGCATAGTGGGCGCCGCACGCGCAGCACCGTGCTCGCCCCTTCACAACCGTCAGCTTGACCCCGCAATCACACATCCACCCCGTCTGGCGAGCCGGATTGCCGACCACCAGGGCGTAATCCTGGATATCTTTGGTCACGACCGCCCCCGCGCCCACAAACGCATGCCGGCCGATGGTCACGCCGCACACGATCGTGCAGTTCGCCCCCAGGGTCGCTCCGTACCGGATCAGTGTTGGCTTGATTTCGGATTTCCTCGGAATCGCGCTCCGGGGATTGATGACGTTGGTGAACACCATCGAGGGACCGCAAAAGACGAAGTCCTCGAGCGTCACTCCCTCGTACACCGAGACGTTGTTCTGGATCTTCACGCGATTCCCGATCGAAACGTTGGGCCCGATGACCACGTTTTGCCCGACGTTACAGTCCGCCCCGATCCGGCAGCCGGCGCAGACGTGTGAAAACTGCCAGATCTTGGTGCCCGCCAGGATTTCGCTGGGCTGGTCCACGATGGCGGTGGGATGAACCCAGCAGCCCGCCGCTCCCGCCGGTGAACTGTGGGATGGAGTGGCTTTGCTCACCTCTCCGACTTTGACCGCCATGCCCTCGCGGTCCAGCGAGACTTGGCTCGCGTGGAGGACCTCCAGCACACGGTA
>JACQQM010000163.1 GCA_016207025.1 Nitrospirota bacterium
AAACGATCCGGTTCTGTGGTGGAGGCAACGGTCTTAGGGGATGTCGCCCCGGCGATGAAGGTGTCGTGTCAAGAAGTGTTTGGCCCGGTCGTGACCGTGACTCGCTACAAGCGGTTCGAGGCAGCGGTGGAGGCGTTGAATGATTCGGAGTTCGGGCTCCAGGCCGGGGTGTTCACCCGCGATGTGAACCGGATTTTCCGAGCCTATCGCGATCTTGCGGTCGGCACGGTGCTGGTCAACGAGATCCCCACGTTCCGCGCGGATCAGATGCCGTATGGCGGCGTGAAAGACTCCGGGCTTGGCCGGGAAGGGGTTCGCTACGCGATTGAAGAGATGACCGAATTGAAGCTGCTGGTGCTGAACCTCCGTGATTCCAGCGACGCCTGACCCCCACCCTGACCTGCGGCCTCTCCCGAACGGTCGGGCCGCGATTATCCTTGCCGAAAAAATCTCTCCGGCCATATTGCGGAAACTCCTCCAAATTGGTACAAATGCGACCCTGTGTGGTGCGGCGCAAGCCTCGCGTGAGCGCTGCGCGAGTGAACCAAACAGCGGGAGCTCGAGCCCTTGGCCCCCGCGCTGGCAGTAGGCGATATGAGAGAGCCGTCGTGCGCCGCAGGCATGGGCGGCCAAGGGAGGGAAGATGGTCCCGACTCATTTGTTTTTGACCAGGGGCGTGGGGGTCCACAAGGAGAAGCTGGCGTCGTTCGAGCAGGCGCTCCGGGGCGCGGGGATCGCCTACTGCAATCTGGTCAGCGTGTCCTCGATTCTTCCCCCCAACTGTAAGATTATTCCGCGCAAGCGCGGGGAGACTCTGGTGAATCCTGGCGAAATCACCTATTGCGTCATGGCCCGATCGGAAACCAACGAGCGCAATCGGTTGATCTCCGCCTCCATCGGGCTTGCCATCCCCACCGACCGGCGGACATACGGCTATCTCTCCGAGCATCACGCCTACGGCGAAACGGATGAAGAGTCAGGGGAATACACGGAAGACTTGGCGGCCCAGATGCTGGCTACCACGCTGGGTATCGAATTCGACGCCAATTTGGCCTGGAAAGAACGAGAACAGGTGTTCAAGATGGGCGGCAAGATCGTCCGGACACTCAATATTACTCAATCCGCCATCGGGAAGGCCAATAAGTGGACGACCGTGGTCGCGTTGGCCGTCTTCGTTCCGCTTGAGAATCTTCCGAAAAAGGTACGGACTCGGCACTAACGGTAGGATGAGGAGATGACGCTCCCCGCGGGGTGGCTCGGACCGGACCAGAATTTTCTCGGGATCGAGGAGCCGTGGTGCCATCCCGACCGCGCCGGGGTGTACGTCCTGCCGGTGCCGTACGAGCATACGTCCAGCTATGTGCGAGGGTCCGATCGCGGGCCCTCGGCCATCATCGAAGCGTCCCACCAGGTCGAACTCTACGACGAAGTGCTCGGCTGCGAGCCATACCGTGAATGGGGCGGGGTCGCCACCACGACCCCGCTGAATCTCGGTGCGAAAGTGGACAAGGACGCAGTGGACGCGATTGAAGCGTTAGTGCGTCCCCACGTGGATTCCAGGCGGTTCGTCGTGACCCTGACGGGTGAACATACCGGGGCGCTGGGGGCGATCAGAGCTCATGCCGCGCGCTACCCGGGCCTGTGCGTGGTGCAGATCGATGCGCACGGCGATCTCCGCCAGGCCTATCAGAATAACCCGTACAGCCACGCGAGCGTGATGGCCAGAGTGGTGGAGCAGGGTCTCCCGCTGATCCAGGTGGGAATCCGGTCCATCTCGCCCGAGGAAATTGCGTTGATCAACAGCACAAAGGCGATCTCGACGTTCTTTGCGTCGCAGATCCTGGATCCCTCCGGGCCTTACGAGGGACGGGCCGCCAACTGGGTCCCGGAGGTGGTGAAGGCCTGCACGGGGCCGGTCTATCTGACGTTCGATTGCGATGGCCTCGACGCTTCGCTGGTGCCGGCGTTGGGGACACCGGAGCCGGGAGGGCTCGGGTGGTATGATACCCTCGCGTTGGTGACGGCGCTGGCCGACGGGCCGGGCATCGTCGGCCTGGATGTCAGCGAGATCGCGCCGATCGAAGGGTTCGTCGCTCCTCAGTTTGCGGTCGCCCGGCTCATCTATCGAATCCTCGGACGGGTTCGGGCGGGCCGGCGTGTCCACTAGCAAGAGGTCCGTTTCTTACCCGGTCCGTGAACATCATCGGTGTCCACAATCCTAGCCTTGGCTCATCCCAACGGGAAGCAGCCACGCCGGCCTAACATGCCCTCGGCGCGACCCCCACAGCGTTCATCGGGCCAGGGCTCGCCCGCCGATCCGACGAAGAGGCCCGCCGACGGCTCCGAGAAAAAAACGGCCAGGGACGGGCTGGTCAGGATCAACAGGTTTTTCACCCAGCAGGGCATCTGCTCCAGACGGGAAGCCGACCGCCTGATCGAGGAGGGCCGTGTCACGATTAATGGTCGGGTGGCGGTGCTCGGCGATCAGGTCGGACGGGATGACGTCATTGCCCGTGACGGCGTCGTGGTGCCGTGGGGGACAGAGCCGATCTACATCAAGTTTCATAAGCCGGTCGGGATCACGACCACGACCGAGCCGGAGGTCCCCGGCAACATCATCGCGTACATCGGACATCCGGCCCGAATCTTTCCGATCGGCCGGTTGGACAAGGATTCCTCCGGGCTGATTTTGCTGACCAACAACGGCGAGATCGTGAACCGGATCCTGCGCGCGGAGCATGGCCACGAGAAGGAATATCTCG
>JACQQM010000156.1 GCA_016207025.1 Nitrospirota bacterium
GCCCGACGTTTGTCCTGATCCACGAATATCGCGGCCGACTGCCGCTCGCACACGCGGACCTGTACCGAATTCAGACGGCGACCGAGCTGGCTTATCTCGGTCTGTCGGAGTATCTGGATGGCCACACCGTCGTGGCCATCGAGTGGGCCGACAAAGCCGGCACCGAGTTGCCCCAGGATCGCGTGGAAGTATACCTGAGTCACCGCGGCAAGACCGCCCGCGATCTGGTCTTGCAGGCAACGGGGGCGCGCTCGCGCGACCTGCTGGCCCGCGTGATGAAACGGGGCAGGCCGCGAAAGCCGGCAAGCCATCGGGCGGTGACGGAGCGCGCACGATGAAGGTCATCTGGGCGCCCTGGCGCATGGCCTACATCAAACACTCCCGTAAGCCGGCCGCGTGCATCTTCTGCACAAAAGCGAGGGGGCGGCGCGACGCGGACAATCTCCTTCTGCATCGAGGGCAGCACGGGTTTGTCATGATGAACCTCTTCCCATACAACAGCGGCCACCTGATGGTGGCCCCGTACGCGCATGTCAAAAGCCTGGAGTCTCTGCCCGCCGAATGCGCGCTTGATCTGATCCAGCTGACGAACCTTTCGCTTCGGGTGTTGCGAGCCGAGATCCGACCGGAAGGCTTCAATGTTGGAATCAATCTCGGACGGGTCAGCGGGGCCGGCATCGAAGAGCATGTCCACGTGCACATCGTTCCACGCTGGAACGGCGACACCAATTTCATGCCGTTGTTTGCAGAAACCCGGGTGATTCCCGAGCACCTGCAGGCCACCTATCGCAAGCTGCGCGCACGGTTCCGCCTGGCCGATACGCACGATGGGAGGCGTCGGTTGAGCCCGGGACGACGACCGAAGCGGAACGCGAAGCCCATCTCATGATCAGACTGATCTTGGTCGGCATCCTGCTGCTGCTTTCGCTCTCCTTCTTTCTGGACAACCAGGAGCAAGAGATCACCTTCCGGTATCTCTTCGGGCTCCGGTCCACCACCACCCAGGTCTACAAACCGATCCTCAGCGCCTTCGTGGTCGGCATCTTGGTGGCAACCATCCTGTTATTTCCGGCCTGGGTCCAAGGACGCATCGAGCTGAGGCGCAAGACGAAGGCGTTGCAGGAGGCGGAGGCGGACCTGGAACGGTTGCGTCGAAGGATGGACAAGACGCTCGGCCAGGCGGGGCCGAGAGAGACGGAGAAGAGCTCGGATGAATGACGCCGACCTCACGCCCCTGATGCGCCAGTACCGCGAGATCAAGCGTGCCTACCATGACGCAATCCTGTTCTTCCGGGTGGGGGATTTCTACGAAATGTTCTATCAGGATGCGGAAGAGGCGTCCGGACTCCTCTCGATCGCCCTCACATCCCGCGACAAAGGCCGGCCTGTTCCCGTTCCCCTCTGTGGGGTGCCGTATCATGCGGCGACAGGATATATCGCGAAGCTGCTCAAAGCCGGCCGAACGGTCGCGCTGTGCGATCAGGTGGAAGACCCAAAGCTAGCGGCCGGATTAGTCCGACGTGAAGTGGTCCGCCTCTACACGCCCGGCACGCTGATCGACACGGAACTCCTCCCTGCCGCGGAGTCGAATTTTCTGGCAGCCGTGGCCGCCACCCCAGTCCCAGCCCGATCGTCCCA
Source organism: Nitrospirota bacterium (assembly GCA_016207025.1). Lineage (GTDB taxonomy): Bacteria > Nitrospirota > Nitrospiria > Nitrospirales > Nitrospiraceae > JACQQM01. Next base: position 1,639 of record JACQQM010000156.1, read on the forward strand.
ACAGAGCGGCCGCCCACCGGTCTTGGGGCTGGCCGCCCTTGACCTGTCCACCGGCGAATTCTGGGTTATGGAGTTCCACGGGGACCGGGCGCAGGCTGATCTTCAGGATGAGCTTGCGAGGCTGGAGCCGCGCGAGTTGCTCCATCCCAGTGATCTTCCGCACAAGGCGGAACAGCTCTTCATCCCCCTGCGGGGTCTTCGCCTCTGCGCCCAGGATCTTTCCTGCTTCGACCGTCCGGCCGCCGAGCGCGCCTTGCGTGAGCAGTTCGGGGTCGGCTCCCTGGACGGATTCGGCTGCCAGGGGCTCAGTCTCGGCATCCAAGCGGCCGGCGCGGTCATGCGCTATCTCCGCGAGACCCAACCGACGGCCAGCCTGGGCCATGTGCGGCGCCTCCAGGTCCGACACTCCGGCCACGAGATGCACTTGGACAGCGTGACCATTCGCAACCTGGAACTGATCAGGCCGCTGGCGGGAGACGCAGGGGGTCGGAAAGACGGAACCCTGCTCTCGGTCCTTGATCGGACCGTGACCGCCATGGGAAGCCGCCTGATGCGGGAGTGGATCGTCCGGCCGCTGGTGCAACCCGCTCCGATCCGAGCCCGCCTCGAGGCGGTGGGAGAATTAGCCGAGAACCTGCAAGCCCGCGCCGCCTTCCGGGCCGCGCTCAGAACGGTGCAGGACATCCCACGGCTCAGCAGCCGAATCTCCTTGGGCGCCGCAACTCCGCGGGAGCTGTTGGCGCTCAAGCAGTCGGTCGCGGTCCTCCCTGGAATCAGGTCGCGACTGTCGTCACTTCGCTCTCCCCTGCTCCAGGACCTGGCCCGTTCCTGGGACGATCTGGCCGACGTGCACGAGCTGATCGAGCGCACCATCCTTCCGGACGCGCCGATCTCGATCCGCGACGGCGGTATCATCAGGGACGGCTCTCGCGCCGATCTGGATGAATTACGCAAGACCTGCCGCGAGGGGAAGGGCTGGATCGCGAAACTGGAAACCCAGGAACGGGAGCGCACCGGCATCGAGTCCCTGAAGGTGCGGTTTAATCAGGTCTTCGGCTACTACATCGAGGTGACCAAGGCGAACCTCGCGCGCGTCCCCGATCATTACATTCGCAAACAGACGCTGGTCAACGCCGAGCGGTTCATCACCCCCGAGCTGAAAGAATTGGAAGACCGGGTGACCGGGGCCGAGCAGAAGCTCAACACGCTTGAGCAGGAGCTGTTCGAGCAGGTCCGCGGGCAACTGGCGCAAGAGACCCCGCGCCTGCAGGCGATGGGGACGGCGATCGCCCTGCTGGACGTGCTGGCCGCCTTGGCGGAAACGGCCTCCGTCAACCGCTACGCGTTCCCCGACGTGGACGATGGGGGGGCGATCCGCATCACCGAAGGCCGACATCCGGTGGTGGAACGGCTCGACCTCCCGGGCGGATTCATTCCGAACGATACGCTCCTGGACCTCGACGCCAATCGGCTCCTGGTCATTACAGGCCCGAACATGGCCGGCAAGAGTACGTATCTGCGGCAGGTCGCGCTGATCGTCTTGATGGCGCAGATGGGCAGCTTCGTGCCGGCTCGGGCGGCTCGCATCGGGCTCGTGGACCGGATTTTCACGCGCGTGGGGGCCTCCGACAACCTGACGGCCGGCCAAAGCACGTTCATGGTGGAAATGACCGAAACCGCTCAGATCCTCAACGGTGCGACGGTGCGCAGCCTGATCCTGCTGGATGAGATCGGTCGAGGCACCAGCACCTATGACGGGTTGAGCATCGCGTGGGCCGTGGCGGAGCACATCCAGGACCGGCGCTACGTCGGCGCACGCACGCTGTTCGCCACCCACTACCACGAGCTGACCGAGTTGGCTGGACTCCGCGAGGGGATCAAAAACTACACGGTCTTGGTGCGGGAACGGAACGATGAAGTGCTGTTCCTGAGGAAGATCGTGGAGGGAGGAGCGGACCGGAGCTACGGCATTCACGTGGCCCGGTTGGCCGGCTTGCCGGTTCCGGTGATCGACCGCGCGCGCGAGGTCCTGGCCCAGCTCGAACGCCCGTCAGCCGAGGCTCACGGCCAGGCTGCAGCGAGCCAGGCACCGGGCTCGGATCCCTCCCTGCCGCAACCGCACCCGATCATCGAAGAAGTCCGGCAGATGGACCTGTTCTCGATGACTCCGCTCGAAGCCCTGAACCGCTTGGCCGAGCTGCAGCGCCGGCTGGACGAGAAGCCGCGGGCATAAAAAAGGCGGCACGCTTCCCAGCGTGCCGCCCTGACTCCAATTTCACTCAACTCTCAATGACCGCCACCCAGGGTGTCTTCGTTCGCGCTCCATGGCGTCAGGCCAGAGGCCAGCACCTTGCCGCCCGGCAGCATCACGTCATACTGCATCATCACTGTATCTCTGCCTTTTGGAGTCGTATTCAGCCTCTTCTTGGCCTCGTAACACTTCTTGTCATATTCGCTGCTGGACTCCTGGCATTCCTTGGTCATCAAGGCCCGGATGCTCCGAGGCTTGTCCGGCGCGCCGGCGATCTCAGGAAGCTTTTTGACGGACGAAATCACCCGGTGGTTCTGTTCCGTCTCCTGCGCCACGAACTCAATCAAGGTGGTCGCCGAAGCGGGCGGCACTTCTTTGGCCGCCGCCGGTCCCGCGTGCGGGCGGGCCATGGTCTTCAGCTCGTCCCAGACCTGCTTGTTGGCGGCATAGAATTTCAGATTTTTGCCCGGGTGGATCTTCTGCCAGAAGTAACCGCTCTCGGCGTTTCCGCCCAGCACTGCGATGTTGATCCAGACCGCCTCATCATACGGATCCAGGATGATGACCCGACCTGTGAGTGTGGTCGGCTTGCTCAAGTCACCCCACTCGAACCGCTCCTGGAACGCCTCGATGGCCAGCGCGGTCGAGGTCACCCCCACGACCAGGGCCACGGCGGCGATAAACGCCCAGCCTTTCCCATGAAGTCTCATCGCTGCATCCCTCCTTCATCCCTTCGTAAAATATGAGTCATATGAAAGACCTGCCGACGATACGCTGCCGCTTAATCGCCCTTGAGAACCTTGAAGCCGGTGATCGTCCGACCGTCCAGCGTCACTTCCATGGCCACCAGATCCTGGGACGCCTTGATGATCTGGTCCATGAGCGCCTTGTCCTTGACCTGCAGGCGAACCGTGGTTGCCGCATGGTACCAGCCCGCATAGGGATTGTTCTTTTCGGTTCCACCGGTGAAGCCCCACGCACAGCACACAAACAACGGATCTGGAGGTCGCACATCCAGATCGGAGGAAGCCCGCCCGCTCGGAGTCCCTGAGGCCGGCTCACCGGTATTCCAGTACTGAATCCCGAACAGGAGTTCCTTCTCGGGATTGTCCGCCCACTGCGCCCAGACGCGGCCCTTCAGAGTCTTTACGGCCGTGCCCTTTAAGGGGGTTTGATCTTTGCCATAAAGGGCAGTGCCGCCAGCCGGTGCATCCGCGGCTGCGACGAATCCGGCCATCACCAGGCCGGCAATGAAAAAGACTGAGACTACGGCTATGACTACGCCCCTGTTCATGCCTCGCACCTCCTTCATGAGAATATCAAGACCACGATATCAGCGCGCCTTCATAAAACTCTAAAGAAGATCACAGAGCAGTAGGGAGCAATCGTACTCAAACAGCCTCCCCATGTCAAGGAAATATTTGGCGACCAGTCAACGCCGGAACAATCGGGAAAGATGTGGTATGACAATGAGTTATGAAATGTTATGGGGTGGGACCGGTCAATTCAGGACAGACTGGAGGGATCGGCGTGAAACC
>JACQQM010000157.1 GCA_016207025.1 Nitrospirota bacterium
GCGTTGTGGCAATCCGCGCAGCCTTGGGTGATAGCAAAATCCGCCGCCAGACCCTTGAACTGCTTGCCATCTGCAAACGTCAGCACCTTCTGCTCCGGATTGGCCATCATCTTTTTCAGCGCATCGGCTTCCGCCGGGGTTTGGGGAAGGTTGGATTTGTAAATCGGGGTCAGCCCGATCAAACCCAGCTCAAAGTCTTTGATCTCGGCACCCGCGGCTTTTACGAACTGCGCGTTTAACATGATCGCGTGATCATCCTTCGTCCAATTCTCGCTCGGCTTCACGCCCGCCTTCTTCACCTGCTCAACGATGCTTTTGGAATAGACCGTCCGAAATGCTTTCACCGTCGCCAGAATATACTTGGCCATCGTCTCTTGGGACATGTCAGCCGCCATGCCAAAGGGACCGGCCATGCCGATCGCCAACAGTATCGTCAGGACGCCTGTCTTGACCCCGATCTTCCGTTGCATCTCAGCCTCCTGGGTATGAAGTGATTGATCAGACCGGACCTCTCAGCTACTCCTCTCCAGCCTGGTTGTCAAGATGCCATCCCATGCTTGCCGGCCCCTGAGACCCAGCCGGCTTCCTCTGTGGAAGTCGAACTTGCCCCGGACCGCAAAATCGCCCACACTGGCGCATGATTGGCATATAAATCCGCGGGGAGAGAAAAGGTGCAGGAGGAGAAACGAGGGGGTGGACTATGATCGTGGGTTACAAGCGGACTGTTATTGCCCGCATCGGCGCTGCGTTAGGCTTTGTCTGTGGGCTGCTCGGCCTCCTGGCGGGACTGACGAACCATACGTGGAAATTGGGCTCGATCGGGTGGTTTACCGGCGGCGCCCTGCTCACGCTGATTGCGGTGTTCGTGCTGGTAGACGGTGCTGTCGCGTTCCAGAAAGCCCGGATGGCCTCGCGCAGTCTGGACGATTAACCTCTTTGGTCTCGCCGGCGATAAGCTGATGGGGGAAGGGGAGGGCCCGGCTGGCCTCCCAAGCGCTTTCAGATGCCCCTCCTAAGACCAAGGACGAGTTAGATCAGTATCTTGACCGACTGCTCCCTTCTCCCTAACATTGAGCTCGGTCTCCTTCCCCCATATCGTGTGCGCGACGTGGCCGTCGCGCGTCGTTACAAGGGGCGCACCGGTAAGCTGAAACGGTCCCGCATCGGTCCGACCCATCGCCATGGGTGCCTCGCGACGACGTGATGGTCGTCATCGGTGAACCGCCACCTCCAACCGAGGAGGGACCATGGGAGAGACCCCAGCGTATTGTAGCGACTGCTATAACAAGACCGCGAGATCGGAGGATGCACAGATTCAAGCGGCTGAGCGTGCCGGGAAAACACCCATGACGAAGCAAGGGACCTGCAGCAAGTGCGGCAGATCCACGGTCGTCGTCTACTACGAATCCTGATCCGGTCAGGGTCAGCAGTCGGTCATGTCAGAGTTCGCGGGAGGTGCCGGGGGAGGAGGGAAAGGGGTTCGCACCTTTTCGCATCCCGAAGAGGTTGACAGTGCCCCCGAAGGTCGGCTATTGTAGTGACGTCACTACATTGCAGGAGGGTTGCCATGCGGATCGGGTTGCGTGAGGCCAACCAGAAATTTTCTAAGGTGATGAAGGCTGTGAAAGGGGGCGAAGAAGTGCTGGTGACCGAACGAGGCAAGCCCCTGGCCGTGATCAAAGCGGTACCGGGATCGGAGAAAGAGGCGACAGCGGTCCATCGCCTGGAGGCTGCTGGCCTGTTGCGGCCGGCTTCTAAGGCCCAGCCGCTACCTCTCTGGACTCCACGTCCCGTGAAAGGTGTCCCGCTCTCCAAGACCCTTCGTGAAGAACGGGACGCGTCCTGATGCCGGCGCGCTGGGCGTATTTTGACACCAGCGTGCTGGTGAAGCGGTACGTCAAAGAAGAGGGGTCGTCCAGCGCAAGGGACCTGCTACACCGGCATCGGTTCCTCTCGTCAGCCATTGCGCCGCTCGAAGCGTTGTCAGCTCTCGCTCGCCATCGGACCTCCGGCGAACTCGAGGAGCGTGATTTTCTCGCCATTCGCTCGAGGATGCAGAAGGATCGTGCCCACTGGGAACTGGTGGAGCTGAGCCCGCTTGTGCTCAGCCAGGCGGAGGAATTGATCCAGAGGACGAGTGTAAGGACTCTTGACGCCGTCCACGTCGCGTCCGCTCTGACGTTCCAGGCTGCCTCGGGGATTCGAATTCCATTCATCACCAGCGATGCGCGGCAGAGGGAGGCGGCAGAGGAATGGGCGCTCGATGTGATTTGGGTGGAATGAGACGCTGGCAACAACTGGGGCCTTCACAATTCCTGGTGGAAGGTGCGGAGGAGGAGGGAAGGAAACGGTGCCTGACACCGTTTTACGTTCAGACCGTTAGTCAGCGGCGATGCGGGAGCGGTAAGGCCTAGACCGACATTTCCATCGGGCGGGCGTGGGTGATGTCTCGGTCACTCACGGGGCGCACCTGTGAAGACAGCACCGTCGCAACAGCAACGGTGTCACCCTCAAGAGTCATGAATTCGACCTCAAACGCCTCACCCCTCTTGTGGATGTGCACAACCGTGCCGACATCGCCGGCTTTCAGTCCTTCTTTGGGAAGGTCGCTTGTGAGCACAATTCGGTCGTGTTCTTTAATCATCAGGTCACCTTATCGGATGCGCGGTGATCAACCGTGGTGCAGCGCTTCCTTTCTCGACCATCCAAACCGTTCGCACCAAAGGATTGCGAGCATCCGGGGACTCAAGTTCACCGTCAATAGCATACCGTGTCCCGTACGCTGATTCCACCGTTTTAACGACTTGGTGACGCGCGCCGTGTGTTCGTAGTGCCTCTCGCAAGACTTCCCAGTTTTCCAGGCGAAACCCAAACTGCATGAAGAACCCGGCTTTGTTGCTGCCGTCGGGATGTGATGGAGAGAGCAAATACTCCGTGATCTTCTCTCGTTCGACATGGGCCTGATCTGCATGCGGCAGCTTCACGCGGTCGCTACGTCAAATGGGTTCGCTCATGATGGGCGAATTGCTGTGGAAAGGCAAGCGGCCTGCAACTGGTTCATCAGGCGTCGCGGAGGTGTGGCGAAGGAGGGGGAAAAGTTCCGGGCACCGTTTGGATGTTCAGCGCCGCAGGCGCCCCGGCTGTGCCCTGCCGCTTGTCGTGACCGCCGGTCTTATTCTAAGATGCCTCATCGCTTCACCGACCACTCCCACCAAGGAGGTACGTCATGCCGATCTACGTCAGCCTCGTCAGATTTACCCAACACGGCCTGAGCACGATGAAAGACCAGGGGATCGAGCGCGCGGAGATGGTGAAGAAGAATGCGCACGCGCTCGGCGGGAAATTGCTCCAGGCCTACTACTGCCTCGGGGAATATGACGTCGTCGCCGTCTGGGACTTTCCTGATAATCGCACGGCGATGAAAGCCGCCGTGCTGAACGCGTCGCTGGGACACATTCGGATCACGACCATGCCCGCCGTCCCGCGTGAGGAGTGGAAGAAGATTCTGCAGGAAAGCCTGGGCAAGCGAAAGTAGGTCGCCGCAGTCCGTCTCGGCGGGAGGCGCGGGAGAAGAGGGAGTGAAAAGGGGCCTGACACCCTTTCTTCTTCTTTGGGGCTTTGCAATGTCGCGAGGAACTATCCTGGCACATCCGAGCCGGGACGCCCGGCGCGCACCTGCATAGGGCCAGCGACTGCAGTAGAATGTCAGCACCAGCGCAAGCGGCGTCGCCGAGGAGGCACGTGCCGGGCAAATCGGGCTGGGGAGGGAGCAAAGGAGGTGGGGATATGGATCTGCGGGTGTCATCGCCGTGCCGGCCCTCCGTGCAGTGTGCCCTGGGACTCGGGATCCTCTGTCTGGCTGGGCTGGGGAGCGCCGGCATCGCCAGTGGAACAGGACCGGCGATCGGGCCGTGGCCAGTCTCGCATCTTCAGAACGGGGCGCGCATCTTCCTCTACGGGGTCACGGCGCAGGGCCGCACCATCCAGAACAGTCACGGCATGGAGGGCGTGGGCTGCGCGATGTGCCATGGCACGGACGGCCGGGGCGGCAGCATGCACGGCATGCCGGCGCCCAACATCACGTTCTCGTTTCTGTCCGATCCGAAGGAGCACCAGGACCCGCGCGGACGCAAGCGGCCGCCGTACAATGAAGAGACGGTGAAGGCGGCGATCGTGGCAGGCATCGACCCAGGTGGCAACACGCTCGATCCCGAGATGCCGCGGTGGACCGGCTTCACGGCGAAGGATCTGGAGGATCTGATCGGCTATCTCAAAACGCTCGGTCGGCCAAGCGAAGGCGGGGCCGGCGGGTCGCTCGGCTTATAGGGGGCCACGACAGGACCAGAATGGGCTTGAGGCGCGGGGGAGGAGGGAAAGAAAAGTGTCCTGACACCTTTTTCGGCTCCCCCGAAACGGGTAGAGCTTCCACCTCTAAACGCGAAAGGTCCACGATCTGGCTAGCGTGGTCGATGTCAATTCCCACCACGTGCCCTTCGGCGTCGAAGTCCAACACCACACCCGGAGCAACTTCGCGAGAGTCTGCGCTGGCCTTTTCTGAAAGGTCAATGTACAGAGAAATCGGTCTCTGGGTAGTAGTGCAGCGTCATCGCTTAGGTGGGTTGATAATGGAGCACGAGCAACTGGCCTGCCTTCAAAGGGAGAGTTGCATAGGTTCGGCCTTCATTGTCCACAAACTCCACTTCAAACACCCCAGGGGCAAGCATTTCCACGACGGTCCCCACTTGCCCACGGCGCAAGCCACGGTCCGCAATGTCTTCCGTCAGTGCTACCACGTCCAAGGTGTGGATTTCTGGATTCATGACAGCGCTCCTTACTCAGAGAATATAGCAGGTGGTGAGTCGAGAGAAATCCTCGCCCACACGAACGATCCACAGACTGCGCAGGGCAACTGTGCCGCTGGGTCCCCTAGCCGTGAAGTCTAGCGCATATCGCTGCCCGTAGTCATCAGCACCGAGAAACACCGCGTCTTCTGTATCTGCAGCGCTGAGCAGGAGACGCTGAAGTTCGAGGGTGTCATCGGCGGTCATCCCGAGAGCGCTTTTGAAAAGGCGAGCCTTGTGACGACCCGCGGGTGCTCGGGGTTAAGGCAGTAATCGTGTAATTTCCTTAACTCGACCTCCGCCCGGTCAGCATTAGGCGGCTTCATTATGCCTGTTCAGCTGTGCGCATGTCATCCCCTAGAAAATCAGCGCGCATAGGCTCCGTGATGCCCTTGCTCACTCCTGTATACGAGAAGCAACTGATTATTACAACTCTTTGCGGGAGGTGCGGGAGGAGGGAGTGAAATAGGTCACCTAGCGGCGGTCGAGGGGATGGTCCAACAGCAAACTCCCTGCGGCCCTGGCATGGACAGCCCACCGCGCGCAGGTCGGGAAATGGGAGAGATCTTGGGCGGTGAGCCGGTTCAGAGGAGAGACAGAATCAAGCGGAAGGACCGAGGGTAGGACATCTTCAGCCACCGAACGAAACTGGCCGCCCCCATCACGATCAGCAGGCCGATGAAGCCGAAGACGAGGAAGATGAGAGCGGCGCGAAGATTCATAGACGAGGATCTCCATCAGCGTTATCAAAGTTCCCCGTGGAAGGCGCGGGGGAGGAGGGAGAAAAAGCGATGGTTCGAGGGCCCTTCATCATGTATAATAGTTCAAGTCGAGGCGAGGAGCGATGAGTAACAGACCTCTTATTGAGACGAATCCGTATCTGAAGGTTCCGGCGAAATACCGGAAGGCGCTGATCACCAATGTCTCCAGCTCGACCGCGATCGAGACGGGTGCCCCAGTCGAATCCATCGCGCGCACCCTGACCGAACGGGCAAAACCCAAGCGGGTCAAGAGGCCGAAAGGCTCCGCTCGATGATCTCGGCAAAGAGTTTCTCCATCGGGGCGTAGTTCTTCTCCAGACCGGCCCGAACCGCCGTAAAATATTCCTGCTTCCTCTCCCCGGCAATCACACTGAAGTCAAGAAGCGGCAACCCCGCCTGAAGCGCCATCAGGCTTGACAGGACGCGGGCCAGCCGACCATTTCCATCCCGAAACGGATGAATCAGTACTAACTCGACGTGCGCTTCCGCGAGTGCGCGGGTGACAGCCGTGCGCTCCGCGAAATTGCAGGGCGTACAGCGCAGCAGCACGCTGTGCTCAAACTGTTCCATCAATGCGGGAATGTGCGCGGCAGCCGCGAACGGGAAGTCATCTTTGCCGACATTGACCTGCCGATACTGACCGGCCCATTCGTAGATGTCGCCAAGCCAGATTCTGTGACACTCGCGGATCTCCGCTGCTGTGAACCGATGCGTCTCGCTGTACCTCCTGACCAGTTCGTCCATCGTCTTCTCAAGCGCCCTGGCCTCCGCGTCGTCCATTTCCTCCTTTGAGGTGATGCCAAGCCGATTCTTGAGTACCTGCCCATTCGAGCCAGGTTCAAATTGGGCCTCGGGCAGGCCCGACGCGTCATACCGATCACCGGCAGTCACGGATGCCTCGCAGTAGACGGCGGCTTAGCGCATGTGGCAGCTTCACGCGATCTCTACGTCAACTGGGTGGCAGATGATGGGCGAATTTGCTACGAAAAGGCAAGCAACCCCACAACCGGTCCGTTACGCTTCCCGGCACCCACAAGCACGAGGCAAAGCACGACCAGAATCGCGCGGAAGGACCGAGGGTAGGACATCTTCAGCCACCGAACGAAACTGGCCGTCCCCATCACGATCAACAGGGCGATGAATCCGAGCACGAGGAAGATGAGAGCGACGCGAAGATTCATAGACGAGGATCTCCGTCAGCGTTGTCAAAGTTCCCCGCGGAAGGCGCGGGGGTGCCCTCCGAGGGCGAGGCGAGAGAAGGGAAATGAAGAAGGTCCACACCTTCTACAATGTTTTAAAGTCCTCCTCTTGATGCCGCGAGCAGCTCCTCAAACGAAACCGTCTTTTGAGAAAGCATTCCTCTGACATCGAGTTTACTTGGGGCAATTGGTGTCTCAAAAGCACGGAAAATTTTTCCGAGAAGTAGTACGAGGGACTCTTTTCTATTGGCTTGCTTAAGTACCGCCTTGGCAGCTTGCCTGTAGCTGGGGTGCTTCGCCTTTTTTAGGTAGTGGACAAGCTCATTTCGCCGTACAACCCTGCCATGTTTTATGCGTGCGACATAACACAACCCTTTTTCGATCGGTAGCATTGATCGTGCTGCGAAATCCTTGGGAGCCTTTGCAGTGAATAAGGGGGCGAAGTAAAGGTGCTGCAGCGCATTCTTAGTAAACTTACTCTGACACTTGTAGATGTGGTATCGGAAAAACAACTCTAGTTGTAAGCTCCCCCCAATCTGAGACAGGCTATAAGGAGAACTTTCTGGCACACTAGCCACCCTCACCAGGAGATTCCCATGCGCCAGTCGAAATTCACGGAGACCCAGATTGGGGCCATGCTCAAAGAAGCGGACGCGGGCCGGCCGGTCAACGAGATTTGGCAGAAATTCGGCATCAGTTCGGCGACCTACTACAAGTGGAAGGCCAAGTATGGGGGCTTGGAGGCCTCCGATCTGAAGCGCCTGCGGGAGCTGGAGCACGAAAATAGTCGGCTGAAACGGCTGTACGCCGATCTCTCCCTGGAGAACGCGGCCCTGAAGGACGTGATCGCAAAAAAGCTCTGAGGCCCGCTGAGCGGCGGGAGGTCGCGACGCACCTGGTGACCCAGGGCGGCCTTTCGATTCAGCGGGCGTGTCGGGCGGGGGGACTCGCCCGAGCGACGTACTATCGGCTGCGGGTCGAGTGGGCACGCCGGGATGCCCCGGTCATCGCCGCCCTGACGACGCTAGTGGCCGCCAAGAGTCGCTGGGGCTTCTGGAAATGCTTCGATGCGCTGCGGTTCACTGGCTACGGCTGGAACCACAAACGCGTGTGGCGAGTCTATTGCCAGCTCCGGCTGACTCTGCTGCGGCGGACCAAGAAGCGGCTGCCGGCACGCCCGACCCAGCCCCTAACGGTGGTCCCGCAGCCCAACGCAGTGTGGGCGCTGGACTTCATGAGCGATACGCTGTACGGCGGTCGACGGTTCCGGACGCTGAATATTCTGGATGAAGGGGTGCGGGAAGTCTTGGCGATCGAAGTGGACACCTCGTTGCCCGCCGAGCGCGTGATTCGGGTGCTGGACCAGGTGACAGCCTGGCGTGGCCAGCCGAACGCGATTCGGCTCGGTAACGGCCCTGAATTCCTCGCTGACGGCTTTGCGAGCTGGTGCGCGGAGCGGGCGATTGCGCTGTGGTACATTCAGCCGGGCAAGCCGAATCAGAATGCCTTCATTGAACGGTTCAATCGCACCTCTCGGCACGAGGTACTCGATGCCTACGTGTTCGAGTCGCTGGAGCAAGTCCGGGAACTGAGTGCGCAGTGGATGCGGGAGTACAACGGAGAGCGGCCCCATGACGCCTTGGCGCGGGTGCCCCCAGCGACGTATCGGGCTCAGATCACCGTCGGAAGTTCTCCTTTGAACCTGTCTCCTTGACGGGGGAGCTTACAGCTGGACAGCATCGCGACACCCTGCTCTGTGAAGGCGTAGGGAGGAGCGCGACGTGCCCCGCCCCAACTTGAAGTCACAGTTTGTGACTTCAAGTTTCTAACTTCTGGAAAACTCAGCTGAAACATAAAATCACCAGGAAACCTCTCGATGTTTCGTTTGACCGCTTGGACTAGAACCTTGGGCGCGACCCCGTAAAGCTCGGCGAGGTCTGTGCTCAGCATCACTCTATGGCCGCGTAACAGATAAATCTGTTTCTCAATCCGCTCAGTGGGAACCAAGCCGCTCATCGCCTTCGACCTTTCTTTGAGGTCTCAATCTGCGATCTCAAACGGCCGCCAGTCTAGCGAATTTCCCCACTGAAAGCTATGAAGTAGATCACAGGGGAGGCTGGCGGAGGGGAGCGAATGGCGGGAAGCGGACGACGGGAAGCGCATGGCTGGCCTCGACAACGCCTTCATTTGTGAGGTATAAGAACCCTCAGTGAGGAGGCGACATCGCATGAGTGTTGTGAAGGAACGACACGTCACTGGGAGAAAAAGTAAGACTGCTCGCGTGGTGCTGTCGCGCCGGCGGTACGAGCGACTCATGGAGGATCTCCATGATCTTGCTGTCGTGGCGGAGCGGCGCGACGAACCGTCGATCAGCCTTGAGAATATGAAGAAGCGGCTGCGAAGACGTGGCCTCCTATAACCTCAGCTTCAAGCCATCCGTCGAAAAAGACCTCGAATCCCTACCCAGCCTCTCATCGTCCGCGTCCTTGACCGCCTTGAACAACTCAAAAGCGATCCCCTTCCTCGCCAATCGACCAAGTTACACGGCGCTGAACGGCTCTACCGACTTCGAGTCGGTGACTACCGGATCGTGTACGAACTGGATACAGCAGCTCTGCAGATCACGATCCACTGCGTCCGTCACCGCCGTGAAGTCTATCGCCGACTCCGATAACCAAAGGCGGCAAGACAAACCTCTACGGTGCGGGCTGCCCAGCTAGATCGCTCGCGGAGGCCTGGCGCAGAAACTTAAGATTCAGCGTGGCGCGGGGGTCGGCGGGCTGGCTGCCGGGGGCGGCAAGTTAAAAGGCAAAAGGCAAAAGGAATTGGCGAGTCCGGCTCTCTACCTGATCGCTACGTGGGGCGTCAGGCTGGGGCGATCCTTTGGGTCCCTTACTGCAGGTCATTGATCAGTCGGTGCAGGCGATCCAGCTCAGGAGATCCCAGACGGAGGAACTGGACTCCGAAGTCCCCCCCAGCAGTCCATGTCACCCCTGCCTGGTCCACCTCGATCGGTGGGTCCTGAGATGGCACATGTACACGCAGCGTCATGACTGCACCAAGTTGTACAGGCGTGGCGCTTTCAATGGCACAGCCGCCCGTCGAGAGGTTGAAGAGCGTCCCTTCGCCAACGCCTTGATTTCCAAGGAAAGAAATGGGGTACCGAACCAGCACCCGCCGTTCCCTCCGGGCTTCCATAGGAACCTCCTCTCGCTGGGCAAGTCTCTTTGACCAGCAAGGGTGATGCCAGGATGGCCGCCGGAGGCGGCAAGGCAAAAGGCTAAAGGAACAGAGGCGGGAGAAACAGGGGGTCGCTCCCACCCCTCCGCTTCTTCACCGCGCGGTTTGAACTGCTGGAAGGGCGGCCGGTCCCCTACGCGCGAGAGACCCTGCCGGCATGCAGGAGAAACAGGTGCCCTGGCGTCTTGGCTCTCAGGTCACTATTGCCGAAGCGGGCGATCACAGGAAATCTCTCCGCGCAGAGCCGCGCCAGCCGCTCTTCAGAGAGGCTCGAGCTGACCGACACGTAGGCCGCCACCGGTGCGACACCCGCATGGCTCGTGACAAAGTCAATGTGCCAGCGGCACGCCTTTTCCCGCCGCAGATGTCGCGTAAGACGATGCGCCAAGGTCACGGAGTGTCCGCAAGCCGACCCGACATACCCATAAAGGCCAGCCGAAAAACGGACTGGGCCCAGCGCGCCGACCGTGATGCTTGCCGCGGGGATCATGAGCAGGAGCAGATAGTTACCCTGCCAGTCAGCCAACTCTTCGATCCTGTTTGCTCGACTCAAGCCCCAGGCGCGGAACATCTTCGCCAGAGAACCGAGCGCGGACTGATTGGTCCACCTCAACCTCCTAACCATCGACTCCATCGACTCTTCTCTTGGCTCGTTGAGAACGAAAAACAAATTAGGGCTGAGCCCTATTGGAGTCACGCAGCTCTCCGGAAGCTCTTAGGGCCGCCAAACACTGGTCAGCATAATCCCATTATGGCTGCGTCGGGTTGCTGCCACGCCAGCGCATCTGCCGGACTGCGAACCCCTTTCCCGCCTCGACTTAAGACTAAGACATGGGTCTACATCATCGTTGTACTGATCTCCCTGTGCCCAATCTGAGAGCCCTGGCTTAGCCCACCGGGGAGTGGAGCTGCTTGATGGCCGAGACGGCTTGTGGGTTCTCGAGGCTGGAGAGATCGCCGGGGTCCTGACCAAGAAACACGGCCCGGATCACCCGCCGAAGAATCTTCGCATTGCGGGTCTTGGGGATCTCCGGCACCGCATGCACCGCGGCCGGCCGCAGCGGCTTCCCAAGCTGCTCAACCACGCGGCTCGCAAGCTCACTGGTAAGCGCCTCACTCGGTGTCCACCCTTGGCGGAGTACCACGAAGCAGACCAGTGCCTCCCCTTTCACCGGATGTGGCACGCCAATCGCGGCTGCCTCGCTCACCGCCGGATGGCCGGTCAGGATCGCTTCGACTTCCGCCGGCCCCAGGCGCTTGCCGGCCACCTTGATCGTGTCATCTGAGCGGCCCAGGATGTACCAGAACCCCTCCGCATCGGTCGCAGCCCAGTCGCCATGCACCCAGACCTGTGGCCACCGGGACCAGTAGGTTTCCAGGTAGCGTTGCGGATCCCGCCAGAATCCATGCGTCATCCCCGGCCAGGGTTTTGTAACCACCAGTTCTCCCACTTCCCCGCGCACCGGTCGCCCTTCGGCATCAAAAATTTCCGCGGCCATCCCAAGGCAGGGCCCAGTAAAGGCACAGGGCTTACAGGGGTGCAGGACCGTGCCCCCCACAATCCCACCCGAAACCTCGGTGCCCCCGGAGTAGTTGATGATCGGGCAGCGGCTTTGGCCGACATGCTGGAAGTACCAGAGATAGGCATCCGGTGTCCACGGCTCGCCGGTGGAGCCAAGCACGCGCAGAGAGCTGAGATCATGCTGATGCGCTGGTGCGTCGCCATACCGCATGAGGGCTCGAATAGCGGTGGGGGACAGTCCCAGGATGGTCACGCGGTGCCGTTCCGCCAGCTCCCAGAGCCGTCCTGGGTGCGGCCAGTCCGGGACGCCTTCGTACATCAGGCAAGTCGCTCCTAACGCGAGGGCGCCCATGATCTCCCACGGCCCCATCATCCAGCCCATATCGGTGAACCAGAACAGCGTGTCCTCAGGCTGAAGATCGAAATGAAACGCCAAGTCTTGGGCTGCCTTGATCGGGAAGCCGCTATGCACGTGCACCGTCCCTTTGGGACGTCCAGTTGTTCCTGACGTGTAGATGATCATGAAGGGCTCCTCGGCGTCCATCTCCTCCGTTGGCACCTCCGTCGGCGGCCCTTCGGCTTCGCTCAGGACAGGCCCCTCTGCGTCAGCAGGCGCCAGCTCATGCCACCACACATCGCGTCCAGCTTGCCAGGAGACCGGGCAGCCGGCCCGCCGCACGACCAGCAGATGTTCCACCGTCGGGCAACGCGCTGCCGCCTCATCAGCAACTTGCTTCATCTTTACCAATCCACCGCGACGGAAGAAGCCGTCGGCTGTCACCAGCAGCCTCGCCTCACAGTCCTGCACCCGCGTGGCCACAGCCTCCGCCCCATAGCCTGAAAAGATCGGCGTGTAGATCGCGCCAATCTTGGAGCAGGCCAGCGTGATGATGGCCACTTCAGGAATCATGGGGAGAAACACGGCCACTCGGTCTCCTCGACGCACCCCCAATCGACGGAGCACAGTTGCGGCACGGCAGACCTCGGCATCCAGTTGCCGATAGGTGAGGGACCGCTGCGTGCCGTCTTCGCCTTCCCAGCGGATCGCAAGGTGATCGGCCCAAGGGCCACTGCTGTGCTTGTCTACGCAGTTGTGCACCAAATTCAGACGGCCACCCACAAACCATTGAGGCCACTGGATCCCTTTGCTCATGTCCAGCACCCGCGTGTACGGGCACGCCCACTCAATCCCCAACTCCTCAAGCGCCGCCTCCCAGAACCATGCAATATCACCGATCGAGCGCTCGTAGAGTGTGGGATAGTCAGCGATCCGATGCCGCTGCATGAAGCGAAACAGCCGGCTCCGCTGCACATACTCCGGTGTGGGATGCCAGAGAATCGGTGAGCGGTGCTCAGGTACGTTGGTCGATGGGAACATAGGGTTGTGGTGGCGCCGTGTAGAGCGCATGGGTTCGGATCAACCGCTTGGGGTCATGTTGTTCGATTTACATGCGCACATCAGCCGGAGCCGTCGGCATCGTCCGGGCGCGCTCGATTTTCTGGGTGCTGCCGGATGCGGCGAGGGTCATTTCTAGTTCTCCTGCAACGTCCTGAAGAGCAGGTTGAAATCGGCCTTGGCGATCTCGACGAACACACCCTTGGTTCCGCCTACGCAGACCGCCATATCACCGCCGCCATAGGCCCAGAACTTCGGCGGCAGCCAGTTCGTGTTCGAGTACATGTGCGTGTAGGCCTTCGCCAGCGTATTGAACATGATGCTGACCGTGCTGCAGAACTGGGCGGTCATGCCGGCCTGGTCCTGAGACATGCTCAGGGCCGACCGGAAGTCCACCAGCTCGCCGCCCGGCGTGAATTCGCCCGCCGCCACCACTCCCTTGATCTGCATGAGTTGATCCAACGTCGCCATAGGTCACCTCCAGGGTGAACGTCGGCTAACCCGTGGCAAAGGCCGCCTGTAGCCTAGGTCCGATTCGCCAGAGGCATGAACGGCCGAGGGGGCGGGCCGGTGTAGGCGGCCCGCGGGCGGATCAGCCGGTTGTGGTCCTGCTGCTCGATCACGTGCGCGCACCATCCGGCGATGCGCGAACAGACAAAGACGGGAGTGTAGAGCTCTCGGGGGATGCCCATCAGGAGATAGGCCACGGCGGTGTAGAAATCCAGGTTGGGATGCAGGCCCTTCTCCTGTTGCATGGTCCGATCCACGATCGTCGCAATCTCGTACCAGCGGGTGTCGCCGCAGGCCCGGCTCAAGGCCTCCGCATGGCGCCGGATGATGTGCGAGCGAGGATCCCCTTTCCGAAGCACCCGATGACCGAACCCCATCACCCGGCGTTTCGAGGCCAGCGCCTCCCGCACCCAATGCTCGGCTCGATCGCGGCTCTTGATCTCCAGCAACATGGCCGCCACCGCCTCGTTGGCGCCTCCGTGGAGCGGGCCCTTGAGCGTGCCGATGGCGGCGGTGATCGCGGCATGCAGGTCGGTGAGCGTCGAAGCCGCCGCCCGTGCGGCGAAGGTGGAGGCATTGAACTCGTGCTCGGCGTAGAGGATCAGCGAGACATCCAGCCCGCGCGCCATCGCCCTGGCGAGCTCGTCACCCTGCCGGTCGGTCAGCAGGTAGAGCAGGTTTTCGGCGAAGCTGAGAGTGGCGCTCGGGTGGACCGGCCGCTTGGCCTGGGCGAGGCGGTACGCGGTGGCGATGATGACGGGGATCTGGGCCAGCAGCCGGATGGCCTTGCGGACATTGGCCTCGTGGGACCCGGCGATGGCACCCTCCCGCCCCGGGCGTAACGACCCGTTGCAATCAGGAGCAACGGGTACCCCGACGCGCCCCTCACCCGTGGCGTCGGGGTCGGTCATGCCGAGCAGCGACACGCCGGTCCTCAGGATGTCCATGGGGTGGGCGTGCGGGGGCACCACGCCGATAAACGCTTCGACCGGACCGGGCAAGGCCCATTGTGCGCGCAACTGCGCGGAAAAATCTTCCAGCTCCTTGCGCGTCGGGAGCTTGCCGAGCAAAAGGAGATGGGCCACCTCTTCAAACGTGGCCTGTTCCGCCAAGTCGCCGATCGCGTAGCCTCGGTACCGCAGTCCGGCGTCGCCCTCGTCAATCTGGCAGAGCGCCGTCTCGCCCGCGATCACTCCCTCAAGCCCGGGGCTATACGCTCCGGGCTGAGGCGCGTCAGTCTTGGGGTTCTCCACCATATCGCTCCTGCAAATCCCTGTCCCGTTTCTCGTACTCGGAGTATCGCAGCAGGTCGTAGAGCTGCTGCCTGGTGTGCATCCGGCTCAACGAGTCCTGCTGGGTTCCCTTGGCCTTCAGCTCCTCCAGCATGGTCTCGATGGCCTTCGTGGCGACACGCAGGGCTGTGACCGGGAACAGGACGATGCGATACCCCAGATCCTCGAACTCCTTGACGTTCAGGTAGGGGGTCTTCCCGAATTCGGTCATGTTGGCCACGAGCGGCACTTTGATCCCTTCCTTCGTGAGCCATTGCGCGAAGGCCCGGAACTCCTCGGCCGACTCCAGGGCTTCGGGAAACAGCGCGTCGGCGCCCGCGTGCACGTACTCCCGCGCCCGCTGCACGGCCGCGTCCAACCCCTCGACCGCCCGCGCGTCGGTTCGGGCCACGATGAGAAAGTCCGGATCGCGCCGCGCGTCCACGGCGGCTCCAATCTTCCGGGCCATCTCGGACGCGGACACCAGGCGCTTGTCCGGGAGGTGCCCGCACTTCTTCGGGCTCTCCTGATCCTCCAGTTGCATCCCGGCCAGGCCCGCCCGCTCGAACTCCTGGACCGCTCGCATCACGGCGAGGGGCGGGCCATAGCCGGTATCCGCATCGGCCAATGACGGGATCGCCACCGCGTTCGCAATGGTCCCCGCGTCGGCCACCACCTCGGTCAGGGACAGCAGGCCGATGTCCGGCAGCCCCCGCGCCGCCGCCAGACTGGCGCCGGAGACATAGACCGCGTCGAAGCCGGCGCGCTCGATCTGCATGGCCGTCAGCGCATTGAACGCCCCCGGCATCACCACCATGCGATGGGCGAGCAATTCTCGCAGGCGTCGTGGCTTTGTTCGTTGTTCGTCACTCGTCACTCGTCACCCGTCACGGACTTTTAGCAGCGGCATCAAGGCTCCCACGTCTTTGAGCGTGTCCAGCTTCCACACCAGGTCGATCACCTTCCCAGCTCTTGCGCGGTCCAGCAGCCCGGCCGCGAGCTGGCGGAACTTCTCCTCGACCTCGCGATCCGACATCGGGTTCCGCGGATGCCCCAGCGGGAAGTCCACCTGCTTCACGTACTCCTTGCCCGCTGCCGTCCGGACGGTCACCCGCGTGGGCATGGCCTGAGGATACCACCCGATGAACTCCTGCTGTTCGACCACGCGGATCTTTTGCATCACGGCATGGAGGGCCGGATCGCCAAGCCGCTTCGGCCCGAACGACCGCAGCGCCACCGTCCCGTCCAGCAGGGCGACCGCCACGCAGTACGGAAAGCTGTGGTCGGCCGTCTCCCTTGTCCGGGGACGCCACTTTTCCTCATCCCGTCCGATGATCTCGATCGCCACATCGTAGCTGCCGATTTCGACCTCGGTGATGCCCGCAAGAGACTGGGGACCTTCCGCCTTCAGCAACTCCTCCCGGACGATGAGCGCCGCTTCAACCGCCGTCTGGGCGTGGTATTCCACCGGGTAGTGTTTGATGTAGGTCTCGAGGATCTTGAACGGGCTCTCCCCTTGCTCGCGCCGACTCCGGCCCTCGCCGCCGAACGCCGCGAGGTCCAGCGGACCGGAGACCAGCTTCATGAAGCCCTTCTCTCCTTCAAAGATCGGCGAGGGGCCGGTCATGCCTTGTTGGGCGAGTGTCGCGGCGAAGACGCCGTTCCTGGCGGCGTTCGAAAAGGCGCAGGCCTTCCACATGGAGAGGTCTCCGACCCGCGTCTGCCGGAGCGCCACATTCGCGACGCCGGCGAGATTCACCGCCTGGACCGTTTGGGCGTGTGACAGCTTCCAGACCTTGGCGGCAGCCAGGGCGGCGGTGAAGGGACCGTAGGTGACATGGTCCCATCCGCGCGGTCGGAGCGCTGCGGCGTCGCACAGCCGACAGTGGACCTCGTAGGCGAGCGCGATGGCCTCGATGACCTGCGTGCCGGAGGCGTGCGCGGTCTCCCCGGCGGCAAGGGCCGCCGCGATATTGTCCGAGGGATGCGCAGGCTCTTTCGAGAGGTACGTGTCGTTGAAGTCCAGATACCGGACCAGCGCCCCGTTGGCGAAGGCGGCGAGGTCCGGGAGAGTTTTGTGGGTGGTCCCCCACAGCGTGGCCCCGTTCGGGATCTTGACCGACTGCGCGATGCGGCGGGCGATGCGGGAGGGTTCGGCGGTCCAGGCGCCGACGGCACAGCCGAGGCTGTCCAGAACACGGCGTTTGACTTCGTGGACAACAGAAGCTGGGAGGTGTGGGTAGGAGAGCGACCGAGAATATTCGGCGAGGCGTTCGGCAATCACGGCGGCGCCACCTCAATGGTGAAAAGTTTACCATATCCAGCATGACATGAAGACAGGACTTTGCTAGCATGGAAACAATGGCAGAGGATCTCCAGACCCTTGACGTGGATGTGCTGTTCGTCGGGGGAGGCCCCGCCAACCTCGCGGGGGCGCTTCGCCTCACGCAGCTCGTGGCGCGCCATAACGAACGCGTCTCGACGGGCGAACTCGCCGGCCCCAGGCTCGAGCCGCGGATCGCTCTGATCGAGAAGGGACGCGACGTCGGCGCGCATGCCATTTCCGGGGCCGTCCTCGACCCTGTCGCCTTGGAAGAACTCCTGCCGGACTATCGCGACCGAGGCTTCCCGCTATCGCTCCAGGTTGCGCGCCACGGCCTGTACTATCTGACGACCGAGGGCGACGTTCGGTGTCCGGACTTC
This sequence comes from Nitrospirota bacterium, assembly GCA_016207025.1. Lineage (GTDB taxonomy): Bacteria > Nitrospirota > Nitrospiria > Nitrospirales > Nitrospiraceae > JACQQM01. The sequence continues at coordinate 17,444 of JACQQM010000157.1, forward strand.
CTGATCCCGCCCGCGTTCCGGCAAGACGGCTGCTACGTCGGGTCTCTCCAGAAGCTGAACCTCTGGCTGGCGGGACTGGTCGAAGCCGCCGGCGTCTATCTCTTTCATGAAACCTGCGGGGTCAAGATCCTGTATGAGGGCGACCGGGTGTGCGGGGTCCAGACCGGTGACAAGGGTCTGGAAGCCGGGGGCGGCCGCAAAGCCAACTACGAGCCCGGCACGATGATCCGGGCCACGGTCACGATCCTCGGCGAAGGCCCTTATGGGACCCTCGCGGAAGATCTGATCCATCGGTTGAAGCTGCGGCAAGGGCGGAGTCCCCAATCGTACGCGCTGGGCGTGAAGGAGCTGATCCGGGTCAAGAACGGGGGAACCCCCGGCCTCGTGATCCACACGATCGGCTACCCGCTCGGCTCCCGCACTTTCGGCGGCGGATTCTGCTACGGTGTCGCCGACGATCTCTACGCCGTTGGGATGGTCTGCGGATTGGACTGGGACGACCCGCAGATGGACGTCCAGGCGCAACTGCAGCGGTTCAAGAAGCATCCCTTCATCCAGCAATTTATCAAAGGGGGCGACGTGATCGCTTACGGCGCCAAGACCCTTCCCGAGGGTGGGTATTTCGCCGTGCCCCGTCCCTACGTGGACGGCGCCTTGCTCGTGGGCGACTCGGCCGGCTTTCTGAATGTCCCGTACTTGAAGGGTCTCCACTACGCGATGAAGAGCGGGATGCTCGCAGCCGAGACGATTTGCGAGGCCTTGGTTCGCGGCGAGGCCTCAGCCGCCGCGCTGTCCTCCTATGAGGTGCGCCTGGCCTCGTCGTACATCATGCGGGACCTCTTCCGCGTGCGCAATTTCAGACGAGCGTTTGCCCTCGGCCGGCTGCCCGGTCTTCTGCTGGGCGGGTTGACGATGTGGACGGGGCTGGGTCCATCCCGGCCCGGGGACGTCCGTGAGGACTTTCGGCATCTGCGGCCGCTCGATGAGGCGGCTGCCGGGCGCTGGCACCCCGAGCCGGCCTCGTATGACGCCGGGGTGCTCGTGGATAAACTGACCGACGTGTTTCACTCGGGCACGCAGCACCGCGAGGACCAACCCTCGCACATCCAGATCCTGAACCCCGCTCGGTGCCTCACCGACTGCATTCCTCGCTTCGGCGATGCGCCCTGCACGCATTTCTGCCCGGCGAAGGTGTATGAACTGGTGGGCGAGGGCGCGAATCGCCGCATCCAGGTCAACTTCGCCAACTGCGTGCACTGCAAAACCTGCGTGATCAAGGATCCGATCGATGTGCTCAGCGAGGACAACGTGCAAAACATCGTCTGGCGGGCTCCCGCCGAGGGAGGACCGCGCTACCAGGGCCTCTGAAAACTCACCCCCACCCTCCCCTCCCC
>JACQQM010000158.1 GCA_016207025.1 Nitrospirota bacterium
ACTGGCCCGAGAGGAACAATGCTTCTCTTCGATGAAAACGTGGTCCACAAAGCCAATGTTGCGAAAAGCGGATACAGGGATGTGGTTGTGTTGCAGATCCGTCCCGCTACGTTTCAACCCAGAGCGTACATTGACCCTAGTTGGACGGGGTCGTTTCAGCACGTGGACTTCAGTCCGAATCCATACGACTATAGGCCAAAGCCAAAGGCTGGCATGCTTTCAGGCTGATAGGAGTGGGTGAGCAGTCCGAAGGACATCAGCATACTTGTTAAGGAGGGACCCGGGCATGGCAAGAACGGTAAAGATTGGTGATCGCACGGTTGGCGAAGGACGACCGTGTTTTGTGATCGCCGAGATCGGGATCAACCATAACGGCGATCTCCAGCTCGCCAAGCGGTTGATCGACGTGGCGAAGGAATCGGGTGCGGACGCGGTGAAGTTTCAGAAACGCACCGTCGAGATCGTCTACTCGCCTGAGGAGCTGGCACGACCGCGGGAAAGCCCATTTGGCACCACGAACGGACAACTGAAATACGGCCTGGAGTTTGGCTACGAGCAATATAAGGAGATCGACGCCTATTGCAGGGAGCGGGAAATCCCGTGGTTCGCCTCCTGTTGGGACGAGGGGTCGGTCGATTTCATGGAGCAGTTCAATCCTCCGTGCTACAAGATCGCCTCGGCCTGCCTGACGGATGATCGGTTGCTTCGCCATCACCATAAAATGGGACGGCCAATCGTTCTCTCAACCGGGATGAGCACGATGGAGCAAATCCGCCATGCCGTCAGAGTATTGGATACGGATGAGTTGATCCTCCTGCACTGTACGAGTACGTATCCGAGCCCTCCGGAAGAGCTCAACTTGCGCACGATACGAACGCTTGTCAAAGAATTTCCCAATCATCCCATCGGCTACTCTGGGCACGAAGTCGGTCTGCAGACCTCTGTAGCGGCTGTGGCGTTGGGAGCCTGTGTCGTCGAGAGACACATTACGCTCGATCGGGCCATGTGGGGCAGCGATCAATCGGCCTCCGTCGAGCCGCAGGGCTTTCAGCGTATGGTGCGGGATATCCGGGCGGTCGAAGCCGCCATGGGCGATGGTGTGAAACGGGTCTACGAGGGAGAACGGCCGATCATGGACAAACTGCGGCGGGTTCGTTGAGCAGCATGGAAGTGCTTGCGATCATCCCTGCTCGCGGAGCTTCTCAACGCCTGTCCCGGAAAAACCTCCGGCTGGTGGCGAGTGCCCCGCTGATCGTGCACAGCATCCGGCATGCGCGGCGGTCTCGCCTGGTCACCAGGACGGTTGTGTCCACTGAGGATCCGGAAATCGCCACGGTCAGCCGGGAAGCCGGCGCCGAAGTGATTGAGCGGCCGCCCGACTTGGCCTCCGAAACCGCCAGCTCCGAGTCCGCACTCCTCCATGTCCTCCAACACTTGGCCCGAACGGAGAACTACCGTCCGGACCTTCTTGTGTTTCTTCAATGCACGTCGCCGGTACGAAAGCCGGACGATATCGACAAGGCAGTCCAGTGTCTGCTGGAATCCGGGGCCGACTCTTTGTTCTCGGCCACCGCTTCGACATGGCTTCTCTGGCGGTCAGTCGGTCCCTGGGCCGAGTCCTTCAACTATGATTACCGGCAGCGGAAACGCGAGCAGGATATGGGAAGCGAGTGGCGGGAGAACGGGTCCATCTATGTCTTCAGGCCCTGGGTGCTCTTGGAGCACCGCAACCGACTCGGTGGCAAGATCGCGGTCTACGCGATGGATTATTGGAGCTCGTTTCAAATTGACTCGCCCGAAGATTTAGAGTTGTGCGACTGGATTCTTCGCCGCCAGCAAATAGAACGTCGGCTCGAGGCTTTGCCCGAGAGAGTCACCGCCGTCGTATTCGATTTCGACGGCGTGTTTACCGACAATCGCGTGCTGGTGTCGGAAAATGGCGCTGAGGCGGTCATCTGCGACCGGGCGGATGGGCTTGGGTTGGACCGGCTGAGGGCCACAGGCATTCCCGTTGTGGTCCTCTCAACCGAGACGAATCCGGTGGTCGCAGCCCGTTGCCGAAAAGTGGGGGTTGAGTGCCAGCAAGGAATTGCCAACAAGCTCGACGCGCTGCGCCGGTTCGCCTCGGAGCGAGGCATTTCGCTTAGCGACACGGTTTATGTCGGCAACGATCTTAATGATCGGGACTGCCTGGCGGCGGTCGGCTGCGGGATCGCGGTTGCCGATGCGCATCCCTTGGTTCGGGATCAAGCCGCGATCGTCCTTCACGCCGAAGGAGGGCGAGGTGCGGTACGAGAAGTATGTGATCTGATTCTGGAAAGGCTGGGGAGCCGCGCGTGAATACAGCAAGGGATGCCTCGCTGAAAGAGCTGTTTTCTCTGCACGGGAAAACCGCGGTTGTGACCGGGGCGGCCGGCTATCTGGGACGAGTCTTCGCCCAGTCGCTCCTGGAGGCTGGAGCCACGGTGGTCCTGATGGGAAGAGGCGACAAGCTTGTGAAAGCAACCACTCAGCTACGGGCACTGCACGGACAACAGGCAGTGGATTCAGAGTCGGTCGATTTTTCTGATACCGAAGCGTTTCAACGGGCCTTGCACGGCGTCGCCGACCGGCATGCGACGATCGATGTGCTGGTCAACAATGCATTTCCGTTCAGCCGAGAGACCGGGTTCAACGATCCTTCGGGCTACATGGGGTCGATCTCGAAAGACCAATGGATGCACTCGCTGGAGGCAGGCGTCTATTGGCATGCGCTGGCGACCCAGGTGCTCGTTGAAAGAATGGTGAAACAGGGAAAAGGCTCGATCATCAATATCAGTTCGATGTACGCGATCGTGAGCCCGGATCCGACCCTGTATGAGGGAACGGACGCGTTTAACCCGCCCAGCTATGGCGCGGCGAAAGCGGCAGTGTTGGCCCTGACCCGATATACGGCGTCGTTCTATGGCCGTCACGGGGTCCGCTGCAATGCGCTGCTGCCCGGCGCCTTTCCCAACGTCGGGGGAGACTCGTACAACTCCCCCCGCAATGAGGCGTTTCTGCAACGACTGCGTGATCGCACGGTGCTCGGACGGTACGGGGAGCCAGCCGATTTGAAAGGTGCGATTGTCTTTTTGGCGTCGGATGCGTCCCGCTACGTGACGGGACAGTGTTTGTCCGTGGACGGCGGATGGACCATCCGGTAACCCACGAAGGAGAGTCGAGTGCACGAGATCGGGGTCATGCAGGGCAGGCTGGTCCCGCAGATTGATGGTCGCATCCAAGCCTTTCCCTGGAAACGGTGGCGGGACGAGTTTGAGTTGGCGAAGACCTATGAATTCCGATCGATCGAGTTTGTGTTCGAGTTGGATCGCTTTCAGGAAAATCCGATCTACACGGATTCCGGAAACGCCGAGCTGTGTACGCTCATCGAGAAAACGGGCGTCCCGGTTACGGCTATCTGCGCCGACTACTTCATGGACCGCCCGTTGTTCAGAGTCAGGCCTCATGCACAGGAGGAGAGTGTACGAGTCTTGGAGCGGCTGATCGAGTGCGCCGCTCGGGTGGGGGCGGAGCGGGTTGAGATTCCTTGCGTGGACCACGCATCGATCGTCACCGAGGATGACAAACGAGACCTTCTCACGTGCGTGTCTGGCTGCCTGAAGGTAGCGGAACGACACTCGATCGAGATCGTATTTGAAACCTCCCTGCCGCCGGAGGAGTTTCGTGATCTGCTTGAACGATTTCGGCATCCTCTCATGAAGGCGAACTACGATACCGGTAACAGCGCGTCCTTGGGGTATGATCCAGTTCACGAACTGACGGTCTTGGGTGAGCTTGTAGCAAACATCCATATCAAGGACCGGGTGCTTCATGGCTCAACCGTGCCCCTCGGGAGTGGGCACGCAGATTTCCCCGCAATTTTTTCAACCCTTGCGAAGATTGGGTACAAGGGACCATTCATCCTCCAGACCGCCCGGGATCCGGACGACATCGACGTGGCGATTCGGTACCGAGACATGGTGCGGTCGTACCTGCGCAAGTCCTTCGCCTGATTCGGACCGTACTGCGTGGACCTTGGCCTCGTAGATAAGATCGCCTGCGTGACGGGTTCGAGCCGGGGCATCGGGCGGGCGATAGCGGAGGCGTTCCTGCGAGAAGGCGCGCGTGTCGCGATCAGTGGGCGTACGAGGGAGGATCTTGACTGGACGTTCAGCGAGTTGAAGGCTCGCTGGGGGCCTGAACGTGTGCTGGCGCACCAGGGAGATTTAACGCGCGACGACGCCATCAGAAAATATCTTGAGACAATTGACCGGCACTGGAACGGGGTGGACATCCTCGTGGCGAATCTTGGATCAGGCCGGGGCAAAGCGGGGTGGGAGAGCGACCGAGAGGAATGGAATAGACTGTTGGAACTGAATTTGATCGCGAGTTCGCTCTTGGCCAGCAGTGCGGTGCCGTTGATGCGGTTGCGCGGCGGGGGAAGCATCACGTTCATCTCGTCGCTTGCGGGCACCGAGGCGGTGCCGGCTCCGGTTCCGTATTCCTGCGCGAAAGCCAGCCTGATCGCCTTGAGCAAATCGCTCTCGCGTCTCCTCGCTCCGGAAAATATTCGGGTGAATGCCGTTGCCCCTGGCAATATTCTGTTCCCCGGAGGTGTGTGGCAACGCAAGCTGGATGAGGATCCGGACCGTGTCACGGCATACATTGATGCAGAGGTGCCGATGAAGCGAATGGGCACGCCGGAAGAAGTGGCGAACGCGGTCGTGTTCTTGGCCTCAGCGCGGGCCTCGTTCATCACGGGCGCATGCTTGTTAGTAGACGGCGGGCAGGCCCGGGGATGGTGATCCAACCATGAGTCGGGATGTGAGAACCCTTTTCCGCTTGGATGGGCGCGTGGTGATCATTACAGGCGGCGCGGGGTTGCTTGGTGAGATGCATGGGGAGGCCGTCGCGGAAGCGGGTGGCACTCCGGTGATGGTAGACATACGTGGAGACGTGGCCGTCGAGAAGGCCAAGCGACTTGCGGACCGGTACGCAGTGCCGGCAATGGGCCTTCAAGCCGATGTGACCGACAAATCCTCCTTGCAGGCTGCCGTCCAAGAGTCTGTCAGCAAGTTTGGGCGCGTTGATGTGCTGATCAACAATGCCGCGAATGATCCCAAGGTCAAATCACAAGATGATCAGGTGTGGACACGATTCGAAACTTTTCCGGAGAAGCAGTGGGCCGATGACCTGAATGTCGGGCTGACCGGTGCCTTTTTCTGCTGTCAGGTGGTTGGCGCTCATATGGCCCAGCAGGGCCATGGAGTGATCATCAATGTCTCATCCGATCTCGGGGTGATCGCGCCGGACCAGCGTCTCTATAAGAAGGACGGCGTGCCTCCGGATAGACAGCCGGTGAAGCCGGTCAGTTACTCGGTGGTCAAGCATGCTTTGATAGGTCTCACGAAGTATCTAGCAACCTACTGGGCTGACCGGAACATCAGGGTCAATGCCCTTGCCCCGGGAGGTATTCGCACCGACCAGCCCGAGGAGTTTGTGGAAAGGCTCTCCTCTCTCATTCCATTGGGCAGAATGGCGTGGCGCGATGAGTACAAGGGCGCGGTCGTGTTCCTGGCCTCCGATGCTTCTTCGTATATGACGGGCACCACACTGGTCATGGACGGGGGAAGGAGCAGCTGGTGACGCTGATGAAATTGAACAGGTGGGCGCGACGGAGCACTGTCGTTCGGGCCCTGTATCAAGGCAAACCGATCGTGCTCGTGCATCGGCTTCTCTCAGCCGTGGGTATGCCGGCAGTCCTAGGCAAAGAGCTGTATGACCTGTCACGTCTCCACGATCGTGAGCCGGTGGTCCCGCCATCCCGCACGTTGAAGGAGCGTGTCCTGTTTGTGACTCCTCGAAACTTTCGAACCCATGCCACATTTCAGATCGGGGTCGCGCAAGCCTTGACTGTACGCGGGGCCGAATGCGCTGTCGCAACCTGTGGCAGCGTAATGCCCGTGTGTGAGGTCACCTGGGCGGAGAAAGAGTCGTTTCCGCGCTGCCCACGGTGTATCACTTATATCAGAGAACTCACGTCACTGGCAGGCATTCACTGTTACAACCTGGCTGACTACATTGACAGCGCTGTGCAGGCGAAGATTGCCTCTGAGGTCGACTCTCTTACATTCGAGCAGTTGAAAGGTTATGTCTGGAATGACCTCCCGTTGGGAGTCTATGCAGTGCCGGCCACCCGCTGGCGGCTTCGGGCGCATGATATCGGGAAACACCCTGATGGGCTGGCGGTCATGGCTGGGTTCATCCGGGGCGGAGCGGTCTGGGCATCCTGCATGGAAAAGCTTCTAGCCAGCTTTGATCCGGATGTGCTGGTGATGCTCAATGGGCTCTTTATGGAGGAAAGGG
>JACQQM010000167.1 GCA_016207025.1 Nitrospirota bacterium
CGTGTCTGCATCGTTCCGCGTGTCGTACAGCGGCCGGATGCCGCCCTTCCAGATCTGCACCCACGGGTTCGACACCGTGGCGGTCATTTCCGGATAGGTGAACTCCATCCAGCTATTGCAGGCAAATGCGACGTCCGCGTGGTTCACGTCGGACGTCATCTCGATGTCCTGCGTGACAATGCACTCGATATTGGGATCGACGTTCTTCACCATGTCATAGTGATGCTTGGCGTTGTTCAGGATGTTCACGTTGGTGACCCACCGCAACTTGCTCGCCGTCGGCATGTGGGTCTTGCCCGTGAACACCTTGCGGCCGTACTTCGGCGTGTTCACGATCAAGGCGGTGTCGCCGTGGTTCCAGTAGCCCACCTCCTCGCCGTAGTAGTACGACTTGACCTTGATCTCCTTGCCGTGCGCGTTCGGATCCAGCGTCTGGTTGAACGGATCCTCACCGGTATGCACGCCCAGGCCGCCGCCCGACCACGGTGTCGCGTTCCAGATGCCGGCCTTGTAATTGCCGGACCAGGTATGGCAGCCGGACCCGAACTTGCCGTGGTTGCCTGTATAGGTCAGCACCAGCGCCGCCCCACGCCCCATGATCGTCATGTGGAAGTAGTGGCAGACACCCTCGCCGTTATGGATTTGGGCCGGCTTCACCGTCCCCATATCCCGCGCCCAGCGGACGATCAGGTCCTTCGGCGCCCGGTTGATCTGATGCACCGTGTCCAGGTCGTAGTCCTGCATGTGCACCTGGTACAACTGGAAGATCGGCATCACGTCCACTTCCCGGCCATTGATCAGCTTCACCCGGTAGGTCCCGGTCAAGGCCGCGTCAATGCCGCTCTGCTGGTAATGCCAGCCGACTATTTCACGATCCAGGAACACGGCTTGGTTCTTGTTGATATCCCAGACCATCGCACCGCCCAGCCGCTCGATCTGCTCCGGCTTCAGCGACTGGACCTTGCCCGAATACCGCTTGGAGTAATCCGGGAACTGGAAGTCCTTGATTACGTCCCGCGGGTCCAGGTACTGCAGGGTATCCGTCCGGACCAGGATCGGAAAGTCCGTGTACCCCTTGCAGTAATCGACATCATGCATGTTCTCGTCGACGATGATCTTGCTGGCCCCGAGGAACAGCGCCGCATCGGTCTCCGGCCGCACCGGAATCCAGTAGTCCGCCCGCGTCGCCACCGGGCTGTACTCCGGCGTGATCACCGCGATCCGGGCGCCCCGCTCGATGCTCTCCAGCTTCCAGTGGGCCTCCGGCATCTTGTGCTCGACGAAGTTCTTCCCCCAGCTCGTGTTCATCTTGCAGAACCGCATGTCGCTCAAGTCGATATCGCAGTTCTGCGTGCCGTTCCACCAGGGGTGGGAAGGATCCTGGTCGCCGTGCCAGGTGTAGTTGGAATAGTACCGGCCACCCTGCGCCTGCTCCGGATTCACCTTGCGGATCCAGGTATCCACCAACGGCAGCACGCCGCCGTTGAACCGGGTGTTCATCATCTTGCCGATGATGCCCAGCACCGGCATGCCCGCCCGATGCTTGAAGGTGCGCACCCCGGCGCCCTTCATCATCTCGATCATCTCCGGTGCATAGCCCTGCTCGCGCAGCCGCCGCGCCCCCGCCTCGCCGCTGTACCGCGTCGCGATGACGATCACCGCCTTGGCGAGATAGGTGTAGGCCGTGTCCCAGGACACCCGCAGCATGTCATCCAGGAACCGGCTGTCGAATTTATACTTCCGCTTCACTTCCGGCGTCAGCTCGGGCGAGCCCGCGTCCATCCACTCCTTCCAGCCCCGGCGCATCAACGGCCCCTTCAGCCGATACGGGCCATACACCCGCCGGTGGAATGTGTACCCTTTCAGGCACATGCGCGGATTGTGCGCGAACGTCCCGCGGTTGCCGTACAGGTCCTCATACGTCTGGTGATCATAGTTCTGCTCGACCCGCATCACCACGCCGTTGCGGACGAAAGCCCGCACCCGGCAGCCGTGAGTGTCGTTCGGGGAGCAGCAAAAAGTGAACGACGAATCGTACCGGTACTGGTCGTGATAGACCCGCTCCCAGGACCGGTCCGGATAGTCGCCGAGGGGGTTACCCACCTCGATGACCGGCTGCAGCGCCGTCAGCGCGAGGGCCTTATCGGCCACCGCCACCGCCGCCACCGTCCCGGCCGTGACTTTCAGAAATTGTCTCCGTGACAGAAACATCGTCAACACCTCCTACGTTGAATGCTGGTTGACCAGCCAACCATGCTGCCAAATTGTGCGGCTAACGCCTTGGATATCACCTCCCTTTTGTGTTGGATTTGCCACGCTGGGGCCACTGAACTTCTGGAAACGAAGAAAGAGGGGGCTAGTTTGAGAGGGCCGAGACAGCATGGCGTGAGAGGAATAAAGCAATATCAGCACCAGAATCGTTCGTAAGGGAGAAATATATCATAAGCTATTAATTTTAAATGATATTATTAGAGTCTTGCGAGAGCAACTCCTGTCTTGACTAAGCCTAGCTGTGTAGAGGCCGGGCCAGGAGGTCCAATTTTCAATAGGAGTATTTTATAAATATATTTATTATCAATAAGTTATAAATAAATTCTCTACGTTACCTATTGGAAACATCTTGGATCTTTTGTAACCATCGAGGGACTGGAACGGCCTGCTTCCCTAGCGGTGGCTAGACTTAGGGCTGATGGGGGGCTTGATGGCAACTTGACAGGATGCAGGCTGGTCAGTAAAATCGCTCGCCTTAATACGCTGGGAGCGGGAATAGCTCAGTGGTAGAGCATCGCCATGCCAAGTCGAGGGTC
>JACQQM010000168.1 GCA_016207025.1 Nitrospirota bacterium
GGATGCCGACGCTGTCATAAGACGATGAGTAAAACAGGACGACAGACGGACAAGGAGTTGGCTCTATGAGAGATCGGGCTCACTGGGTCGGTTCTGCGGCGGCAGCGGTCCTCGCGAGCGTATTGGGAATGTCGGGGACGGTGTCCATGACTGTGGCGGCGACGGCCGGGTTGAAAGGGAAATTTATCGAGCTAAAAGAACCGTCCACGCATACGCCCGGGAAAGTGAAATTGACGGAGTTTGCGGATTTCTACTGTCCGCACTGCCACATGTTCGAGCAAACCGTGTTGCCGGTCCTCGAAAAGGAGTTCGGAGATCGCCTGGAGGTGACGATGGTCGGATTCCCGGTGATTCCGGGCAAGCTGCCGACCGCCTTTGATATGTACGAGCAGGCGAAGGTCATGGGCAAGGGACCGGAAATGAAGCGCGTGCTGTTCCGCACGATCCACAAGGATCGGTTGCATATCCTGGACCGGATGATCCGCCAGGTGCTCATTAAAGAAGTGGGACTGGACGTGGCTGCGTTCGAAGCCGGGCTGGCCAGCGGCAAGCCGGCTAGGGCGGTCGAGGACGGGAAGAAGTGGGGACAGCGCGTGAACGTCCAGCAGACTCCCACCGTGGTGCTGGACGGAAACATTAAGGTGGAACTTCTTGATCCCGAGAATCTCAAGACTGTCATTCACAGCATTCTGGAGTCGGACGGCACGCGATAGCGGTACGTCAGTCACGGTGCAAGTTGATTCGTCCTGCCTGAGTCATCGCCACGCGTTTCGCTCGCCAGCTCTTGCGCTCATTCTGTTCGCGCAGGCGTGAGACGGTCATATTTACAGATCGCGCGACACCCTGTACCATCCAGGTGGTCCGGCGAGTTAGGTTAAGGAAAGAAGAACGTGCGGATACCAACGCTCATAGGCGCATGGGCTGTGCCGCTCGTGGTTGCGTTCGCAGGCTTCGAGTTGAGCGCGGCGTCCGGAGCTGAGAAACCTGCTCCAGTCTCCCCGCCACCAGCCTCCGAGTTGCAGGCTCTCGTCAAAACCACTGCGGCGAAGGTGATCCCGGCCGTCGTGAATATCGCCTCGACGGTGGTCGTGCGCGACCTGGCGCTCAGCGACGAGGGACTCCCGTTCGGCCTCATCCCCGGCTTGCCGCCTCGTCGGCAATACGGACAGGGTTCCGGGGTGATCGTCTCTTCCGACGGCTACATCATCACCAACAACCACGTGGTGGCCGACGCCCTCGATGTGGATGTGCTTCTCGCCGATCGGCGTCAGTTTAAGGGACACGTCATCGCCACCGATCCCAAGACCGACGTCGCGGTCGTGAAAATCCAGGCGGCCAGTCTTCCGACGGTGCCGTGGGGAGACTCCAGCCAGTTGGCGGTGGGAGAGTTCGTGCTGGCCATCGGGAATCCCCTCGGGCTCAACCAGACCGTGACGTTCGGGATCGTCAGCGCGGTCGGACGGGCGGATGTGGGCGTCGCTGACTATGAGGACTTTATCCAGATGGATGCGCCGATTAATCCCGGCAACTCCGGAGGCGCGCTGGTCAACGTGAGAGGCGAGCTGATCGGGATCAACACCGCCATCGCCAGCACCACGGGAGGCAGCGTGGGCGTAGGATTTGCCATTCCGAGCAATATGGCCCGGTTGGTCATGCAGAGCCTGATCAAAACGGGCCGCGTGATCCGGGGGTTCCTGGGCGCGTCCACGCAGGATGTGACGCCGCTGTTGGGCAAACTCTTCAAGCTACCGGATGTGAAGGGAGCGATCATCACCGACCTGATGCTCAAAGGATCGGCCATGAAGGCCGGGCTCCGGCGTGGGGACGTGGTGGTGCGGTTTGACGGCAAGGAAGTGGTGGACTCCGGCCGCCTCCGCAATTTGATCGCCAGCGTTCCGATCGGGAGCAAGCATCGGCTGGAGATCATCCGCGACGGCAAACCGGTTCATATGGACCTGGTGATCCAGGAGGCACCGCTGGAGCGCGTCCGACGGGCACCGGCGGTGTCCCGCACGGAGCTGGTCGGGCATCCGCTGGGCGGGCTGCTCGTCGACGACGTCAGCCCCTCGGTGGCCCGCCAGCTCGGACTCGAGTCCGCGACCGGCGTGGTGGTCGCGGATGTCGAAGACGGAAGCCTCGCCGAGGCAGCCGGCCTTATTCCCGGCGACCTGATTCTCGAAATCAATCATCAGCCGGTCACGAATCTTCTCGCCTACCAACGGCTCGTGGAGCCGATCAAACCCAAGGACGTTACCCTCCTGCTCATCAACCGCCAGAACACGTTCCTGTATGTCCCCATCGAAGGAGAGTGAGGATGGCGGTGTGGCAGGCCCGCGCTTCCACGCTTCTCGCGGCACCCCATCCACGGCGCTCCGAAGCGGAAACCTTCTGGAATTCCCGCGGCCGTGGTCAGGCGACCACGGTGCCTTGGTCAGTTCCAGCTTTCCTTCTTCGGACGCCGGGCGGGGCCCCACCGCTTCAGCGGATGTGCGCTCAGGGCCTTGCCACACCACCGTGAAGTAGCTAGAAGGTGGGCGGTACCGGGTACCCGTTGCTCTTCAAATGCAACGGGTGATGACGCGCGCAGTCTGAGGCTGCCAGGCCACCCGCTTCGAAGAGGGGACAGGCCTGAAAAAATAGCCCGGATATACTGCGGCGTGATATTAGAATAGCCTGTAAAGGCTTGAGCCGTAGACTCGTTCGGCGAATAAGGAGAGCAGATGATCACGATCCAAGTTATTCCTCGCGGCGGACGCGACGCCTACAAACTCCTGCGACACAAAGTTATACATGAGGCGCAGACTTGGTCATGGGCGAACAAGGCAAAGACCCGGCTGTCCCACACTCGCAAAGACTCCGGTTATATCGAGGTTTCCAGCGCAGACAACGTGCTTATTGCGCAACTTCACCCCCAGGACTCCGACCCCTACTTCCTCGTTGAAAAATTCGTCGGGCGACTCGTTGCATGGTTTGAGCCGGAGCTCTTTGCTATCAACATTCAGTTCATTCCAGACGAGAAGAAGAAACGGAAATGAGCCACCTTAGCGTCAGCTTGCCGGTGGGTGCCGAAAAACAAGACTTCTTCCGACAGTACTCGAGAACGACCTCAGCAAGGTTTCCTCCGCTACGCACAGGCCTGTAAGTTCCCCAACCCATAGCAAGACTGGCCCGATAAGTCGGTTGACACGGCCGAGTCCGCGGTGCTATCGTGCGTGCCACGATTTATTTATTCGTAGCACCTAATTCGAGGCACAACCATGAAGAGGCTCGTGCGGTTTGGGGTGTCGCTGGACCATCATCTGCTGGACGACTTTGACCGGCTGATTTCAGGCAAGAACTACACCAGCCGGTCTGAAGCCCTGCGCGACCTCATCCGGGATAACCTGGTCGGTCAGGAATGGGACGAGAATAAGGAGACGGTCGGGACCATCACGATCGTCTACGACCACCACGTCCATGACCTGACCGAGAAGCTCACCGACCTCCAGCACCGCTATCACCGGCTCATCCTGTCTGCCATGCACGTCCACCTGGATCACGATAGCTGCCTGGAAGTGCTGGTGGTCCGGGGCAAGGGGTCCGAGATCAAGAGGGTGGCCGACACCCTCATCGCGACCAAGGGCGTGAAGCACGGGAAGCTCACGATGACCACGACCGGCAAGGGGCTCGGCTAGCGCTGAGCAGAGCTCCGCGTGAGCGTTCTTGGGTTTCTCTTTTCAGCCTGTCTCTTGCTTCTGGTGGTCTCGTCGGCACGCGCGCACGAGCCGACAGAGGAAGGTGTGAGGCTTTCGGAAGTTGCGGTGACCGCCGAGCGGCCGGTCGCGGCATCCTCGCAGCGCTTCATTCCGGACAAAGACATCCTGCTCCAGCCTCAGGGCCGGCCTGGCAACCTGGCGCGCTTGGTGCCCGGCTTAGTCACGGTTGAGCATTCCGGCGGCGCCGGAAAAGCCGATCAGTACTTCCTGCGCGGCTTCGATGCGGATCACGGCACGGATGTCGCTCTGTTCACGGACGGGATGCCGGTCAACATCCGGAGCCACGCGCACGGCCAAGGCTACTCCGACCTGAACTTCATCATCCCGGAGACGATTATGGAGATCGAAGTCTACAAGGGGCCCTACCACGCCCAATTCGGCGATTTCGCCACGGCCGGGGCGGTGAACTTCGTGACGCGCGAAAAAGTGGAGGAAGGCGTCGTTCAACTGGCCGGCGGGCAGTTCGATACGCAGCGGCATCTCCTCATGTTTTCTCCGATCGCCGGGCGGGTGCGCTCGCTTGTGGCGGCGGAAGGCTATTTCACCAACGGGCCGTTCATCAATGACAATCGGTACAGCCGGTTCAACGGGCTCGTGAAGCTGACGATGAATCCGACCGTGCGGTCGGAGCTGAGCCTCACCGGCACCCATCACCAGGGACGCTGGAATGCGTCCGGTCAGATCCCGTTTCGCGAAGTGGAGGCCGGTCGCCTGGATCGGTTCGGGTTCATCGATCCCACCGAAGGCGGCCGGACCATGAGAAGCACCGGCCGGCTGCAATACCATTACGACACCACCGCGGGCGGCACGGCTTTCGCGGACCTGTACGCGCAGTATTACCGGCTGGACCTGTTCTCCAACTTCACCTTCTTCCTGCATGACCCGGTGAATGGGGATGGGATCGAACAAGACGACCGACGGGGTGTGTACGGCGGGGATGTGGGGTACCGGCAGAGCGGTGACCTCCTGGGCATAGCGAGCACGGCGACGCTGGGCGTGCAGGCTCGGATTGATGACGCCCATGTGCGGCTGGGGACCCAGCACCGGCGCGAGCGTCTGGGGACGACCGTGGATGCCGACATTCTCCAGGCCTCCTATTCCCCGTACCTCAAGCTGGAATTCCAGCTCATGCCCTGGATGCGGCTCGTGGGCGGCGCCCGATCGGATGTGTTTACGTTTGATGTGAAGAATCGGTGTGCGACCTGCCCGCAACAGCCGAACGGCAAAACCGACGCGAAGATTGCCAACACCAAGGGGAACCTGATCCTGGGCCCATGGTTCGGCACCGAATTCTTCATGAATGTCGGGACCGGCTTTCACAGCAACGACGCGCGTTCGGTGGTCAGCAACCCCAACGCGCAGATCCTGCCGCGGGCGACCGGATACGAAGTTGGATTTCGCACGAAACAATGGGATCGCGTCGAGTTCATCGCGGCGCTGTGGTCTCTCGACCTGTCTTCGGAACTGGTCTTTGTGGGAGATGAAGGCACGACCAAGATCAGAGGCGCGACGCGGCGCTATGGCATGGAGCTCGGCGCAAGGATCAATCTAGTAGACTGGCTGACCCTCGCCGGCGATGTGACGCTCACCCATGCCGAGTTCCGAGGGACGGGCGGGGCGATTCCGCTGGCTCCCGAGGTGACCGGGCGCGCCGACCTGACCGCACGACTTCCCATGGGGCTGTCTTCCTCCCTGCAGATGCTGCACTTGGGGAGACGGCCGGCGACCGAGGACCGCCGTGCGACCGCCCAGCCGTTCACGGTCTTCGACCTGGTGACCCGCTACAAACTGCCGGTCAAGATAGAGCGGGGACGCCTCGAAGCGTTTCTCAGTGTGATGAACCTGACCGATACCAAGTGGCGCCAGGCACAGTTCTTCTTTGAGTCACAGCTCAAAAATGAGCCGGCTCCGGTGGGGGACATTCATTTCGTGCCTGGGCCGCCCAGGATGATTATGGGCGGCGTGTCGTGGTATTTTTGAGCTTAGCCGTCAACGCTCAGCTATCAGCAAAAAGCTGACTGCTGATAGCTGAAGGCTGAAACCTAGGTAGACATGGCACATAGTGTCCTGACTCGCGCCTACTTCCGGCGGCCTACCGTGCTAGTCGCCAGATCGCTGCTGGGCAAGTATCTGGTTCGAAACGGGGAGTCCGGCGTGCTGTCCGGTCGGATCGTCGAGGTGGAAGCCTATGTGGGCCCGAGGGATCGGGCCTCCCACGCGTCCCGAGGCAGGACGAAGCGAACAGAGGTGATGTTTGGCCCAGCGGGGGTGGCGTATGTCTACCTCGTCTACGGCATGTATCATTGCTTCAATGTGGTGACCGAGCGAATCGGGTATCCCGCCGCGATTCTGGTCCGCGCCGTTGAAATTGATTCAAGTGCCCCTACTCCGTTGATTGACGGACCCGGACGGGTCTGCCGTGTCTTCCAGATTGATCGGAGTCTCGACAGGCTGGATCTGACCCTGGGGCAGAGCTTGTGGCTTGAAGATCGGGGCGAACGTGTATCCGACTCGAAAATCGCCGCCTTTCCACGGATCGGAGTGGACTACGCGGGGAAATGGGCGGTGAAACCCTGGCGGTTCAGGTTGCAAAGAGCAAATGGCTGATGGCGTATGGCTAATGGTTTACTGCAGAGGTTTCTCCGGCCGTTGGCCATCAACCATTAACCATGAACTATTCTGCTATCTGCCTTCTGCGCAAGGAGAACCATGAAAGCTTCCGATCTGCTGGTGCGTTGTCTGGAGAATGAAGGCGTGGAGTACCTGTTCGGGCTTCCCGGCGAGGAAACCCTGGACATCATGGATTCCCTGCTGAACTCCCGCATCCGGTTCATCGCAACGCGCCACGAGCAGGGGGCGGCGTTCATGGCTGATGTCTACGGGCGACTGAGCGGGAAAGCGGGCGTCTGTCTGTCCACATTGGGGCCCGGCGCGACGAATCTGCTGACCGGGGTGGCCGACGCCACTCTGGATCACGTCCCCCTTGTGGCCATCACCGGGCAAGCCTCCTTGGATCGGATGCACAAGGAGTCGCATCAGTACATTGATGTCCTGTCCATGTTCAAGCCGGTGACGAAATGGAACGTCCGGATCACCATGCCCCACATCATTCCAGAAGTGGTCCGAAAGGCCTTCAAGGTGGCGCAGACCGAAAAACCAGGGGCGATCCATTTGGAGCTGCCGGAAGACGTCGCGGCAAGGGAGGTGGCTTCAGAGGCCTCGAAGGAGCCGCTCCGAGTCCAGGCGCCGTTTACGCCTGAACCACTCATGTCGCAGGTTAAGCGGGCGGTGCAGGCCATCGCCGGAGCCAGAAGGCCGATCCTCCTGGCCGGAAACGGCGTGGTCCGCGGACGGGCGCAGGAGGCAGTCCGTCGGTTTGCCAGGAAGTTGAACATCCCCGTGGTCCATACCTTCATGGGCAAGGGGGTCATGCCGGATGCCGATCCGCTGTCGCTCTACGCCATCGGGCTGCCACTGAGAGATTACGCGGCGACCGTTTGTGAACAAGCTGATGTCGTCATCGCCGTGGGCTATGATTTCGTCGAGTATGCGCCCTGCTTCTGGAACCCCGATCGGGACAAGCGCGTGGTCCATGTGGATGTGTCGCCGGCCGAAGTGGACGCGCACTACATCGTCGAGGTCGGGGTGCTGGGCGATCTTGCGCTGTCGCTGGAACAGATTGGCGAGGAGTTGGCCCCATTCGACCGGCAATGGTCCCAGCGCTGTCGTGATCGGATCATGGCCGGCTTTGAGGACGAGTCAGCCGGCCCGCCCGCTTGGCCGATGCGTCCCCCGCATGTGATTCGCGACCTGCGGGCGGTGCTCTCGACCGAGGATGTCGTGATCAGTGATGTGGGCGCGCATAAACTGTGGATGGCCAGGATGTTTCCGTGTCAGGCTCCCAACACCTGCATTATCTCGAACGGGTTTGCCTCGATGGGGATCGGGCTCCCCGGCGCATTGGCGGCTAAACTGCTGCTCCCGGAGCGGCGGGTGGTGGCGGTCACGGGCGACGGCGGGTTCCTGATGAATTCGCAGGAGCTTGAAACGGCCGTGCGTCTCCGACTGCCTGTGGTGGTGCTGGTCTGGCGGGACGGCGGGTACGGGGTGATCCGCTGGAAACAGATGCTTCGGTTTGGGCGAACCTCGTCCGTTGATTTTGGGAATCCGGACTTCGTCACCTACGCGCAGAGTTTCGGGGCTGCCGGGTTCCGGGTGAGCGGACCGTCCGAGTTGGCCCCGATTTTGACCGAGGCGTTCAGTTGCGGCCGCCCGGCGGTGATTGATTGCCCCGTGGATTATTCAGAGAACCTGCGATTGACGGAGCGGCTGAAGGCACTCTCCTAAGCCGACATCGCCTGCCTCGTCCCAGACCGTCGCCACCAGTCCCCTCAGCGGGGGTTTTCGCGCTGATCTCCAGAAACACGAAGGGGAGGCCATCTCGCGACGACCTCCCCTTTGCTGCTTCAGCGCGTCTCTTGTTACTGAATGACCCGATCGCCCCCGATCTTGGTCGCGGATTTCACCGGCGGCTCGATCTTGATCTGCGGTCCCTGGACCTTCGGAAGCTGGCCGGCGCCCTCTTTCTTGACGATCCTCGAATTATTCTCATCCGCGAGGGTCTGGGCCACGTGGCTGTCCTCCGCAGCGGCGCCCTTCAACGCAGCTTTCTCCCCGCTCGCGTTGGTCTGCCCGGGGTCATTCGCCGTGGGTTGTCCGGTTACGGGGCTCCCGTCGTTCTTCATCGGATAGCCCTCATGCTTGGGAAGCAGCGCCGGATTCGCGAACGCAAGCGAGAGGGAAAACGCCACGCCTAACACCATCCCAATAGTGCCCATGATTGTCTTCATGATGCTGTCTCCTTTGAATATGGGTGACAGATGAATGATCAAACGGCAATGAATTCCCACAGAGCGGGGCGTATCTTAGCGATCTCTCCCCGGCCTGTCAAGTGATAGTTCCCGCGCCTTCCGGCTCAGCGCCGGTGCGGCCGTCGCTCTCTTCCGCGGCGCCGGTAGGAGCCGCGGGGTACGGGAGGGGGGATCCGGATGATGACGGTCGTTCCCTGGCCGGGCCCGCTGGCGATGGAGATCTGCCCCTGGTGTTCCTCCACGATCTTTTTGACCGTGGCCAGCCCCAAACCGGTGCCGGCTCGTTTGGTGGTGAAGTAGGGTTCGAACACCTTGCCCACGTGCTCGGTCGGGATGGGCACGCCGTCGTTCCTGATCAGAATCTGGACGTCATGGGTCCGGCCTGATCTTTGCTGGGTCACCTCGATGTGGAGGTGCCCGCCGGGCGACATCGCCTCCAATGAGTTTTTGAAGATGCTGAGGAAGACCTGCTGCATCTTGGCCTCGTCGCACCGCACCTGGCTCAAGTTGGCGGCGTAATCCTTCGTCACCCGGATGCGGTTCGTTTCCAGATCGGTGGCGATCAGCGTCAGCGCGTGTTCAATGATGTCGGGGACCCGACACAGCCGCCGGTTCAGTTCGAGCGGCTTGGCGAAGTCCAGGATCTCGTTGAGGATGGCTTCGACCCGGATCAGGTCGCGCATGGCGTTCTCCACGCGAGTCTGGGGGTCAAAATCCATGATGCCCTCGCCGGTCACCTCTTCCAGTTGCGCCCGGATGGAGGCCAAGGGCTCGCGAATCTCGGTGGCCAGAAACGCGCTGAACTCGCCGATTGCGGCCTGCCGCTCCTGTTTTCTGATCAAGGGCTCGGCTGGGGCCTGAGGCACCGGTGCGGCCGGCGGCTCTCCCGCTGGGCTGGTCTGGGTTCTGGCGACCTGGGTGACTGACGGCTCCTGGAGCAGTTCCACCAACTTCGTCATCAAGGGTTCCAGCGCCCTCGCATCCGGAAGGCCGTACTGCATCGGCGTCTTCGAGGACAGCGTGATCGTGCCACCCACCTGCCCCCGCACGAAAAACGGGACCACCATGGCCGACTTGAACCGGTCCTTGTACAAGTGCTTGTGGTCCAGGAAACGCCCTTGGGTCGAGGCGAGATCGTTATCCACGCGAGGCTTGCGGTGACGGACGGCCCACCCGGCAGCCGACGCGTCAAGCGCGAGACGCTGCCCTGGTTTGAGGTCCTTCCGCTGGTCCCCCTTTTGCTCCCCCGCGAGTCCTAAGACCTCCACAACGCCGGCGATCGGGTCGTAAAAGGTTACCCAAGCGCGATCGAAGGGGAGAGCCTGCGCCGCCTCGTTCAACCACGCGGCGATCCGTTCCTGCATGTCCGGGGTGGCGTAGGATAGTGCGGGCGCAAACGGCTCCGCGCCGGCCGGCGGAGTGGAAGGGGCCGGCTCCTGGGCCACCAGCGGGTGGCTCAGGATGAGAGTTCCGTCGAACAACGCCGCCTTCTCCAGGGCGCTGGTGATCTCTTCGCTCGCGCTTTCGATGAGGCTTTTCTCTTTCTTGGAAAACGTGGCGCTCTCTTTTCGCCCGATGACCAGCACGCCGTACATCTTCTGTCTGTGCCGGAGCGGAACGGCAAGCAGAGATTTGGCGGTGGGCGTGATGAGGCGTAATCGCACGGCCCCGTGTGACTCGCCCTCTTCGGTTGGAGCGGGCTCGTTCAGCACGGCGATGTCCCGGCCTGACAGGGTTCTCAGGATGGCTGAGACTTCACGCGGAGAGAATCCGCGAGAGCCCTGCACGACCAGCGGGCCATCCTCGCGATCGAAAATTCCAACCAGCGCGGCCTCCACTCCCAGTTCGTTGAGTGCCGTGGTCAGCGTTCTTTGCAGGGTCGTGGGCTTGCTGGCGCGTGATTGTTCGGCGGCATTCCCCATCTCAACTCACCTCAAGGCAACGGAGCGCCATTCTAGCAATGCGGCCAGGTCATTGCAATTTCAATTGACCATCCGGGGAGGCTTCGAGCGATGAACGACGATTTCCATCCGACCCTCGTCCGAGACCCAGACATTCAAGAGACTGCTCACCACGCTGATCAATGCGGCGCCCCAGACGGACGGCCAGAACCCTTCCACCACGAATCCTTTCACCAGGAAGGCCACCAACTGCAGCAAGAGGGCGTTAATGACTACCATGAACAGGCCCAGCGTGAGCACGATGAAGGGCAGCGAGAGCAGGTAGAGAAAAGGACGGACCAGCGCATTCAGCAATGCGAGCAGAACCACGGCGGCGAGTCCGGCCGGCAGACTCTCGACCGTGATCCCGGGGATGATCTGACTAGCCAGGAGCACGGCGATGCCAGTGACCGTGAAGCGGATCAGCAAGCCCTTCATGGTGAGTGGTAATCCGTCATTAGTCATTCGTCAATCGTGGTACTTGGTCACTTCTCTTCACGATTGACCATTTACGAGTGACGATTGACGCCCTTTGGGCTATCCTGCCGGAACTGACAGGTCCACGGCAGCCTGACGCTTGGTCACCTTATCATTGGGATCGTAGGTTGCCACGATGTCTTTCTGGACCCCTTTGGCCGAGACGGTGATCTTGGTGCCGGAGTCCTCATTGTGGAGGTGCAGGAAGATCTCATAATAGCCTTCCAGGTTTGTCTTGGCGGTGGCCGTGCGCACGTCCTCTTTCATCGGCTTGGCCTGGACTTCGAGGCCGGGGACCGGATTTCCTCGGCCATCTCGTAGATAGCCGTACACGATGAAGCCGTGCTCCATCTTGGTTTTGACGAAAACAGGTTTAGGCGTGTCGACGGCTGGGTTCTTCAAAGTGCTCAGGTAGGCTGCCAGCGCGTTGAGCTCCTCCTCGGTCATCAGTTCCTTGTACTTGTCGGGCATCTGGCCTTTCTTGTGCTCTTTTTCGAAACCCTCGGCGTACAGATATGAGGCATCGAAAATCTTCTTTTTGATATCGTCAATGGTCAAGAGGTTGCCGATGTTGTCCAGCACGGGGCCCCGCTTCTTGACGCTGCCCTTCCCGCCGATCTTGTGGCAGTTGTAGCACTCGTGCAGCTCATAGACCTCCATGCCTCGGGCCAGCAGGCTCATGCCGCCGGGGGCCGGCTTGACAGCGTCCGCAGCCGGGCCTAGGCTCAGGGTGGAATCCGGCGCCACCTCTTTGAGTCGGGCTGACAGGGCCTGGACCTTCGTGTCCAGCGCGGCCGCCCGCTGGATGAGTTCATCCAGGCTCTTGAGGTCGTGCTCGGCCTTTTCACGTTTCACCTTCAGCAGTTTTTCAATCTTGCCCTTCTCGTCCTCCGGATCGTATTGCGGGAGGAGCGAGGCGCCGCCGATATACGCAGCCGAGATCACCACATAGAACGCCACGAGCACGGCGGCCGCCCTGATCCCGCGAATGGGGTTCATCGCCGGCGCATCCAACAGAATGAACACCGCAGCCCCTAACATTGCATAGATAAAGAACATCGTCTGAAACACGGGCGGGAACGCCAGCGCCTTGCCCACGCCGATCAGAATGGCACCCACGACGGCTCCGGCAACGCCCTTCTTGATGACACTCTTCAGAAGACTCGGTTGGTCGATCATGCGGTTCCTCCGGTCTCTCATTCGGCTCAGGGGTCAGTATACAAAGTCCGGGAAAGGATCGCCAGGCCAGTGACTATGTCTGTTTAGTCTGTTTGGTCTGTTCAGTCTGTTTGGCCGGAGACTAAACAGACCGAATAGACCTTACAGA
>JACQQM010000161.1 GCA_016207025.1 Nitrospirota bacterium
GTCGTGAGCTCCACCATGCTGGAGGATCCGGCCGATCTCGTAGTCTTGCTGCCGTCGCGCACACGCTACGAGCAACGCGGTGGCGGCACCGAGACGAGCACCGAGCGTCGGATCATCTATAGTCCGGAGATTCCAGGGCCGCGCCCTGGCGAGGCCCGAGACGAATGGGAGATCCCGGTGCTCGTGGCGGGCCAGCTCGACCCGGAGCGTGCGGCCCGGGCGTTTCCGTGGCGCGACACCCACGACATTCGGGAGGAGATCGAGCGGGTCTGCCCGACCTACAAGGGGATCGCGAGCCTCCGCAAGAAGGGGGACAACGTCCAGTACGGGGGCCCTCGCCTGCTGGCGGATCGGTTCGGGACGCCAGACGGCAAAGGCCGGTTCACCCCGATCGACTTGCCGGAGGAGACGGTCCCGGGAGGGCAATACCTGCTTACAACCAGGCGCGGCAAGCAATTCAATAGCATGATCGGCGCCGAGGTGGATCCCTTGATCGGCGCTGCCCGCGACAGCGTGCTCATGGCCGCCGAGGATGCCGTCCGCCTGAAGCTCGAGGCAGGGGACACCGTCATCTTGCGCAACGAGCTTGGGGAGTATCGGGGCCGGGTCGTCATTGACCGGGTGAAACCCGGGTCCGTGCAAGTCTACTGGCCGGAGGCGAACGCGGTCATTCCGGCGGGACGGCTCGACCCCAGCGGCGTGCCGGATTACAACGCGACCGTCGAAGTGATTCCTGCCTGCGGCCCCTGCCCTACCTCGCCCCCACAGGGGGAGAGGCGACGGTGAGGGGGGAGAGTCTGATGGCTCACCAGCACTCACTCAAGCGAAGTCGCGCCGCTCGCTCCCAGAGGAAAGCCCGACCGGTGCCTACCCCCTCAAGCCTGCCCGCACGTCCGCCCGCAGGGACGCCTGCACGTCCAATAGACGTCACGCTGGTGACCGAGTGGCAGGATGGCGCGGTCTCTCGGGCTCAGGACTACCTGGTGGGCGAGGAGCCGCTGGAAATCCGCATCGGCACTCGGCCGATCAGTGTGACGATGCGCACACCGGGCCACGACCTCGAATTGGCCGCGGGGTTCCTGTTGACCGAAGGCGTGATCAACGGGCGCGACCAAATCGCAAACCTGAGGCAGGTCGCCACGCGCGGCCACAAAAGCAACGTCGTCCGCGTCGATCTGCATCGCGGCGTGGCACTTCAAACCGCCCGCGTGCGACGCAACTTCACTGTGTCGTCCAGTTGCGGGCTGTGCGGGAAAGCCTCGATTGATGCGGTGCGGGTCCGCGGCATCGGACGGCCCAATTCGGACCTGCGCGTCTCGCCGGATGTCCTCTGTCTCCTGCCTGAGGCGCTGCGGTCCTCCCAGGCCGTGTTCGGCCGAACCGGCGGGCCGCACGCGGCCGGCTTGTTCGACACGACGGGACGGCTGGTCGCGCTGCGCGAAGACGTAGGGCGCCACAATGCCGTGGACAAGCTCATTGGCTGGGCGCTACTGGAGAAAAGACTGCCGCTACGCGACTCCGTGTTGCTCGTGAGCGGCCGCGGGAGTTTTGAAATTGTCCAGAAGGCCCTCGTCGCGGGCGTCCCCGTCGTGGCCTGCATCTCGGCGCCCTCGAGCCTGGCCGTCCAGCTCGCCTGGGAGTTCGGCCTCACGCTCGTCGGCTTCCTGCGCGGTCAACGCTTCGTCCTCTACACGGGAGAAGACCGCGTGCGGCTCGCACCGACGCCGGGCGCATGAACATCGGCACTTGAGGCCAGCGAGACTCCCCTTTTCGCTTTCGTACGGCTCCGCTTCATGTTGTTCTGTTTCGTTGACACCGCCAAGATAAAAACGTAGTCTCAGGCGGACTCGCCCAAACCGCCCGCTCTTGGGCCGTGGCAGGCCATGAGACGGAAAGATTGGCCATGGACATGGAAGGACTGATCCGAGAAGTCAAGAAAGCTGTACCTAGCCTGATTGCTCTGTACCGGTTCGGGTCACAGGCAAAGGGCGAGGCGCGGCCTGAGAGCGATGTCGATCTGGCGATCCTGGCCGCCGATGCGCTCCCCTCATCGACTCTCTTCGCCTTGCAGCAGGAGTTGGCTGCTTCGCTCAAGAGAGATGTGGATCTGGTGGACATCCGTGCGGCATCGACCGTGCTGCGAATGCAGGTGCTCTCGACCGGCGAGTGTCTCTACAGCGCGGATGATCTGGTACGGGAGCAGTTCGAGACCGTGGTGTATTCCGCGTATGCCCGGCTGAACGAGGAACGTCGCGCTATTCTCGAAGACATCCGTGCCCGAGGCAGGGTCTATGCCGGATGACGTGGTTCTCAACAAAGTGGCCAGCCTCGAACGGTGCATCAAAAGAATTCTCGAGGTCTACGCCGGTAATGATAAGAACCTCTATGACGATTTGACCGCGCAAGACTCCATTCTCTTGAACCTCCAGCGGGCGTGCGAAGTGTCTATCGATCTCGCCATGCATGTCGTCAGAAAGCGCAGGCTGGGAGTGCCGCAGGACAGTCGGGATGCCTTTGACCTGCTCCAGGTCAGCGGCCTTTTGGATCGCGAGCTGGCATCCGCAATGAAACGGATGGTCGGCTTCCGGAACGTGGCTGTTCACGAATATGTCCGGCTGAACCTGGATATTGTGAAGGCTGTCATTACTCAGCGACTCGACGACTTCCTGAAGTACGGCCAGACAATACTGCGACTGGAAGCCTA
The DNA here is from genome assembly GCA_016207025.1 of Nitrospirota bacterium. Lineage (GTDB taxonomy): Bacteria > Nitrospirota > Nitrospiria > Nitrospirales > Nitrospiraceae > JACQQM01. The sequence goes on from JACQQM010000161.1 coordinate 2,705, forward strand.
GTTGAACGCGTGGCCACAATTCGGTCACCCGTAACGGGCATCGAGATCGCAAAGAGCCGCTCTTGTCTGTGAGTAAGCCGATCTCCATCGCGTAACGCCCCACTGAGAGAAGAAATTGGACTTATCCCCGTTGCTCCAGGTATCCCCGTTGCTCCAGGTGAGCGACGGCAAGTGAACAACTAGAACTTGTCAAAGCTGTGCCCCTTATTTTGAGGGCTTGAACTCCACCTCGGGTGGCCAACCGTCTGGCCAGCGGCCATACACGCCTCGATAGGCTTCAACGGTCTTCGGCGGAAGATTCTTTCGAGCCTCCTCGACTGATTCGACGTATGCCTCATCGAGGGACTTCTCCAATTCATAGAGTTCAGCAGCCTGCGTCTCTCGTTCGCGTTCACGCCAATAATTTGTTGTCGGATCGTATTGGGAGACGTTGGCCCCGACTGTTGCATCCGATTCCTCCAAGAGGTCCCCGAGGTCGATGAGCATAAGGCGGGGGTGAACATACCGCCAGTCAAGACCAGCGAGGGATATGCGTCGGAAGATGAGTTCATAGACGGGAGTGAGGTCCGCCCTTGAACCAACAAAAATGGTCCCCAAATAGAAGTTCAAGTAATCTACAAATAAAGGCAAGCCAACTGATCGAGAGCTTTGGCGGAAAAAATCTGCAATGAATCCCGCTGCCCCGCGAAATGATCCCAGATCAACGAGCGTGCCTTCGGCGGTCCGCACCTCATGCCCATTCGAGAAAATATCCCAAAGGCACAGTCCTATCAACTCGGCGCACTCCTCGACCGACCTAACTGGGCCGTCAGACAGGGGTCGAGAGCCCACCTCCTCGGGCTCCTTCAGCCTGTCTTTCTCGGACTGGGGTGCACGTCCACGCCACCGCTGAATAGCAGCCCTCAACCTTTGAGTTTCTGTAGCGATTTGCTCGGGTGTGGGATGAAACACTTGGGCCAGTGGTGAACGTTCCCATCCTTCCGGGGCAAGCTCCCGGACGAGGTCCGGATCGTCGAGACCGTTCGGGAAAAGTCGTCCGAAAAGTTCACAGCACTCTTGCTCTGTCAGTCGCGCTTCCATAACCTTCCTGATCGCTCGTTCGATCCTAGCAAACGTTCATGAGTTGCCGCAATCTTGTCAGGCGAAAATGCGACACATGTCTCGGTGCCTTTTTCTCTTCCCATCTTGGCGTCTACATGACAGTGCTCCAGATGTATTTGTTACACAGAGCAGCCCGGCTTCTGTTCTCCATGTTCACGTTGTTCTGCCTTGATCGACCGTGATACCGTGTAGCGTGTCGAGTAAAGGAGAAACCCTGAAGGTCCTCCGCTTAGTGCTGCAGATCCTCGGCCAGACAGCCGACCATACTTTATTCCGCCTAACTGCTCCACGTGTGGATACGCGCTGGTCTTGCTAGATCGGGGGCTCCCGTCCGAGAAAATTTGGCACGATGAGTGGGAGTGCCCTGTGTGTGAGAACGGGATCTACCTGGATTGGCCCGAATCCGCCCTTGACGCGTTGAAAGCTGCAGGCCGTGAAGGTCCGTTGATCCCGCTTGATCAGGTGTTGGAACTCTTCCCTACTGCTTCCTCTCGTAAGACCACGACGAAACAGTAGGGGAAGCTTTTCTAACTCGCCTGGGAATTCGGCCTTCGATCCGCCGTGCTCGGCATAAGCAGGCACGCTCGTGGGCTTCCTGCGCGCCATAGAACCTCTGCGTGCTCATTTGATGACGACAGAGTCGTCAAATGTTATGGCATTTGACGACTGACTCGACATCTGGTATCATCTGCCCCGATGGCCGCCGATCCCCCTGTCATCGAGCGCATACTTGATCTCCAGGCACTCGTCGAGAAACGGTCTCACTTTCTCTTCGGCCCCCGTCAGACTGGCAAGAGCTTTCTTATCGCCCATCGCCTGAAAAACGTCCGGGTCTACGATCTACTCGATACGTCGGTCTATCTGGCCCTCAGCCACAATCCAGGCCGCCTCGCCCAGGAGCTGACGCCCAGAGATCGCGTGGTCGTCATCGATGAGATTCAACGCCTTCCAGAGCTCCTCAATGAGGTACACCGGCTCATTGAGCACCGGGGCACCCGTTTCCTTCTCACCGGGTCCAGCGCCCGCAAGCTACGCCGTGGTGGAGTGAATCTCTTGGGGGGACGGGCGCGGACGAAATACTTTCATCCCCTGACTTGCCGGGAGCTCGGCGAGCACTTCGACCTCCAGCGCGCGGCAGAAAGGGGCCTGCTGCCGTCCATCTACTTCTCCGATGATCCGCGAGCCGATCTCGAGGCCTATGCTGGATCATATCTGCAGCAGGAGATCGTGGCGGAGGGCGCGACGCGCAACATCCCGGCGTTCAGCAGGTTCCTCAAGGTTGCCGCTCTGTGCAACGCCACCATTGTGAACTTCACTAAAGTGGCCAATGACGCGCAAGTGCCGCGTACGACTGTGTACGAATACTTCGAGGTCCTGAAAGACACCTTGGTGCTCCACGAACTGCCGGCCTGGCGGAAGTCGAGAAAGAGGAAACCGTTGGCATCCTCAAAATACTTCTTCTTTGACGTGGGGGTGGTGGCGACGCTGCAGGGCCGGCAGTTTCGACGCGGCACGCCCGAGTTCGGGGAGGCGCTGGAGACCTACGTTCTGCACGAGCTCAGATGTTATGTTGACTACGTGTCCGGTGAACCGCTGGCCTACTGGCGGTCAACGTCTGGCTTTGAGGTGGATTTTATTCTCGGGGATCACACTGCGGTCGAGGTGAAGGCCCGGGAGAACCTGTCGCCGCAGGACCTGAAGTCTCTCCGGGCGCTGGCCGAGGAGCAAAAGCTGAAGCGGTACCTCTGTGTGTGCTTAGAACCACGGACGCGGGAGTTGGATGGGGTCAGGCTGCTTCCGCTCGCGGACTTCCTTGAGGCGCTCTGGGGTGGAAAGTACCGTTAGCCTGCGGAGCGCTACATGGCCTGGGAATTCGGCCTCACCCTTGTCGGCTTCCTGCGCGGCAAACGGTTTGTCCCCTA
>JACQQM010000162.1 GCA_016207025.1 Nitrospirota bacterium
ACGGTATTCCAGACGGCCACTCCCTTGGCCCGGTCTTCCGCCCGCACCACGTCAAAGACGTAATTCTGGAGGCCCAGCGAGAGCCCTGCCCAGATCACACCCCCCACGAAATTCACGCCGATCAGGAAATAGAAATTCTCGCTGATCAGATAGAGCATCGGAAGGAAGGGCACCAGCAGCCCCGTCGCCACCAGCAGTTTCTTGTTCCCGTAACGGTCCCCCAACTGGCCCCAGGGCTTGAGGGTCATGAACTGGCCGAGGACCTGGGCTGCCAACCACGCCGTATACTGCAGGTAGGTGAAATGGAGGTCCCGGAGCATGTAGATCACGAAATACGGCCCGGCGATCAGGACGCAGACATGCATGAGCCCGGAAAACAGCAGGAAGCGCTGGAAGTTTGCGCTGCGCTCATGGCGCAGGAAGTCCAAGAGGCGAAATTCGGCCTCGCGCGTCGCCGGTGCGGCGGATTCGTCGATGCGCATGAGATAGCGGGTGGAAACCGCGCGCGCGGCAGCGGCTGCAAGGAAGATAGCCGCGAACCCCGCCCACGGCGCTTCCCAGGTTTCGGCCGAATGGAGTACCACGCCGGCCCCGCACAAGGCCGTGAAGCTTGTGACGGCCATCACCTTCGCGCGGCGGGCGAAGTAGGTCCCTCGGCTGTTGGGATCAACGAGGTCGGTAATCAGGCTGTTCCAGGCCGGGATGGCGAAATGCCCCATCGCGAAATAGGCCACCGCGCACGCGATGAGCAGCCACGGGCCTTGTTCCGGGAACAGGAGGGGGAGTGCCAGGAGGGGAAGCCACATCATGGCCTGGCCGGCCGCTCCTGTCAGCATGAGCGCCTTGCGATGCTGAAACCGGTTCAGCGCTTTGACCGAGAGCAGTTGGGCCCAGGTACCCACCAATTGCGGAAGGGCCGAGAGGAGACCGATCTGGAACGCGGTGGCGTGAAGCAGCAGCGCGAAGGCCGAGAGGTAGCTTTCGCCGCCGCCTTGCATCACGGCCTGGAAAGCACCGTCGCGAATGCCGTAGCGCCGGCTTCGTTCTCCAGCCTGATGAGGGCCTTCCGAACGGCCGTTCATTCGAGAGGCTCCGATCCGGGCCGTCGTGTCGTTGTGAGCAAGCTCATTTCGGTTGGGTGAGCCGCATTATACCAGAACCGACCGCACCTGGCGGCGTGAGACGCCGGTCAGGCGTCGTCGAAGAGTCGCGTTGACCAACCTTCTGCCTGGGGGGTACGATCATAGGCCATGGATGGTCTAGTGTCGTTGGCCAAGAGGCTCTGAGTTGCATTGGCGCTTCTTCTTGCAGTAGGGTAATGGCATAGTGTGGGGCGTGTCAGGACAGGGACTTGGGCGTCCGAAACGTGGAGGTGCCCGATGAACCGCTGCCTCGTACTGCTGCGGGAGATCGGCCGGGTTGTCATGTTCGGAGTGCTGCTTGCGGTCGCGCCCGGACTTCCGGCTCCGGTTGGGGATACGCTGGCCAGGGAATTGATGGCACCGAAAGAACAGGCGATCACGGAGTTCGAGCAGACCATGACCCCCTCCTTTGACGATCAGAAGCGGGGGGTCCCCCAGTCCTTTTTCGTCTGGATCAAGATGGCCAAGGGGTACGAAGTCGAGTGGGATTCGTTCGGGCGGAAAGGCTGGTACACGCAGGACCCGAGGATCAAACCGATCGAGCCCGGCACCACGGTGTTCAGCCCCGAGACGGAAGCCGTGTATATCGTGTTCGAGATCACTGCCCAAGAAGATCCGCTCCAGCTCAGCGCCCAGTGGTATCTGACGGACGAGACCAGCAACATTCTCGAACCGGCTGTGGGTCGGGATGCCCTGGCTGCCCCGGCGCACGAACGGTATGGCTTCCTAGAGCTGAAAAAGCCGGCGGACGGGTGGAAGAAGGGCGCCTATCTGGTGAAGGTGTACGTGACTCCGGAGGGACAACAGCCATTTCACGCGGCGAACCAAGTCGGGACCATGAGGTTTAAGATCACCGATCAACCATCTGCACCCGGCACTTCCGAGCAGAAGTAACCTCTTCCTTCCGGCCTAGAACTTTCAACGTGGCGTGTGGCAGAGCGCCAGCGGAGGAGTCGTATCCTGCTAGTCGGAGGACGGGAATGAAGGAGACCGACCCGGAGAAGCTCGCGCTCCTCTATGAGCGCTTCAAGGATGTGTGCTTGGTCGAAAAAGAGGTCTGGTTGGAAATCTTCATGCCGCGGGATGTTGTCAAAGGGGGGCCCGTCTTGACCAACAGGCAGGATCGCTATGAAGTGGTGATTGACGACAAAGAGGTTGAAGCCACCTTGGAAGCCAATATCCCGCTGGGCGGCAAGGCACTCGCCGCTGCGATTCAGCAGTACCGCGACCACATCAGTTTCATAAAAAAGAGCTAGAGGCAGGAGTTTTGAGTTTTTAGTTTTGAATTTTGAGTTGGGATCATCCGATCTTTCCTTCCAACTAGCAACTCAAAGCTTACAATTCATAACTAATTCGAGGCCAGCTCGCGCTCGACCTCGCGCACGATTTCATAGGACAGCGGCTTCGTGCGGTGGTGGTAGCGGGCGATGATGTTCCCCTGTCGGTCCACCAGGTATTTCTGAAAGTTCCATTCCACCTCGCCGTGGAAGGGGCTCAGTATGGGCTTCCCGTCGATGTCATTCAGAGTGAAGTCGTATACGGTTCCGGTTTGTGCAGCCATCAGTCGAGGCACCCCCTCTGAAGCCGGCGCTGGTCCGCCGTGTTCCCCTGCCAGCGTATAACC
>JACQQM010000012.1 GCA_016207025.1 Nitrospirota bacterium
AGAAGGAAGAGGACCGTCGCCGAATTTCCGGCTTCGCGGCGATCTACACGCTGTTAAGGTTCATCCAGGCTGAAAAAGGGGAAGTGCTGCGTTACGACCGGAGCATCACGGATCAGTTTAACTCGACCGTGACCTACTGCAGCATGGTCTTCTTCTAAACGCTGAACGATGAATGCGGAATGCTGAATAGCAGAACGCCCGCCGTTCATCATTCATCGCTTCGCGTTCATCATTATTCCTTCACCGTGATCATCATCTCGATCGGCTCAAGCGGGTTGTCCTGCTCGTCCCGGGGCAGGGCAGCGATCTTGTCCGCCACTTCCATTCCGCGCACGACCTCTCCAAAGACCGTGTAGCGCCGGTCCAGACCGCCCGAATCATCCACGCAGATGAAAAACTGCGAGCCATTGTCGTTGAAATCGCGCGTGCTGTTGCTCTCGCGCGGCATTTTGGCCGTTGAGAGGGCGCCACGTTTGTGAGGGCGGTCGTTGGGCTCGGGGTTGAGCCAGTATCCCGGTCCCCCTGTGCCGTGCTGGGACCGGTCGGGGTTCTTGCTGAGCGGATCACCGCCCTGGATCATAAACCCCGGTACCACGCGATGGAAGGTGGTGCCATTGTAAAACCCCATCTTGGCCAGCGTGACGAAATTGTCTACGTGTTTGGGCGCGGCATCGGGGTAGAACCTGATCTCCATGTCGCCGAACTTGGTCGAAATGACCGCCTTCGGATTTTTCTTCTGAAACTTCATGGTGAGTGTCATGAGAATAAATCTAGCAGCACGAACGCGGTTTCGCAAGCAGCCGAATCCTAGCCTCTCGTCCTGAGCCCATCGCCTGGTTTAATTCTGAGCCACAGCAGTGCGCCGAGGAGCGCGACCAGGGCGGCAGTACCCAGTGCGGCGGTCCAACCCACCTGTTCGGCCAGCCAAGGGGTCACCGTAGGAGACAGGCTCCCGCCCACATTGGCGCCGGTGTTCATGAGCCCGGACAAGGTCCCGGCGTGCGGTTTCGACAAGTCCACGGTCGAGGACCAGTAGGCCCCAACGGTAAAATAAAGCCAGCCTGCCCCCAAGGAGAGCAGTGCGATGGCGACGAGCGGTGCCTCCGTGAAGGCGCCCAGCATGATCGAGAACGATGAAAGCAGCATCCCGGCTCCCCCCACGTAGGCGCGGCCCTTGTTGACGCCGAGCCTGGCCGCCAGCCGGTCCGTCGCCCACCCCCCCAGCGGACAGAAGAGCGTGATCGCCAAAAACGGTCCGGAGGCAAACAGCGCGCCTCTCAACACGCCGAACCCCCGCACGTTCACGAGATACAGGTAGAACCAGGACATGTATACGTAGGCCACATAGCCGAGGCAGCTATAGCTCAGGACGAGCCACCAGATGGTCGGGGTGCGCGCAAATGCGAGCCACGGAACCGGACCGGTGGAGACGGGCTTGACTGACGCGGGGGCCCCGCCGATCAGTGCCGCCTCAGCGGCGTTGACATGAGGATGCTCGGCCGGCCGGTCCGTCGCCAAGAAAAACCAGAGGCCGGCGATCAGCAGGCCCAACGCGCCCGCGACGTAAAACGCCATCTGCCAACCGAAATTCACCATGATCCAGGCGGTGAGCGGGGGCGTGAGCGCAGACCCGATGCCGATCCCGCCGATCGCGATGCCGATGCCGAGACCACGCTCATGAGGCCCCAGCCAGTTGGCCACCGCGCGATTGAAGTTCGGCAAGGCTGCCGCCTCACCGACGCCGATGAGGAATCTGACCAGGATTAGCGAGCCCAGCACGCCCAGAAGGCCGGTAATCGGAAGGGTGGGGGCCACGGCGGTGAGTGCGGTGAAGAGGGACCACCAGATCACCGCCAGCGTGAGCACCCGCCGGGCGCCCCACCGGTCTCCCAGCCAGCCTCCCGGAATTTGACAGAGCGCATACCCGAACACGAAGGCGGAGAAGACCTGTCCCATCTGCAGCTCGGTGAGGCCCAAGGCGGGCATCATCTGGCGGGCGGTTACCGAGATGTTCACCCGATCAATATAGGTCACGATGCTGATCGCAAGCAGCAGCCCGAGGATCACCCAGCGGACGCGGGAGGGCGGAAGCGGTCCGTCAGGCGGCGTGGTTCCGGTGTGAGACCGAATCGTCATCGAAGCCTGATCCATCATGCTCGCCAGTACGAAAAGGTCCTTGGGTCCTGATCGTGAAGCGGACGCATTATAAACAGTTGGGTGAAGGCTGGCCAGGTCGGCTTTCTGGATTTCCGTGACCTCTTTCTGTAAGATTGAGCGCGTATTCCCATCAGCCTCGCGTTCGGAGGAGGAGTGGCGGTTCGTCGCAGGCCCCTGGTTCTCGGTCTTCTGGCCGTCCTTCTGCTCGTTGTGAGTATTGCCTCCTTTCCGTTCCTCTATCACCCCGACTACATCGTTCAACTGCTCCTGCAGCAGGTTGAACATCAACTCGGGCGGAAGATTGAAGTCGGCCAGGCACATCTGGGCATCTTCCCCCGCATCCGGCTCGAACTCACGGATGTGGTGATCCGGGACATCGAGCCGTCACGGGTGTTCTTCAAAGCACAACGGTTTGACATGGTTCTGCGCTCCACGCCGCTGATGCGCCTGCAGGTGGTGGTGAAGCGCTTGGCCGTCGAGCAGCCGCAAGTGGAGCTGCGCCGCGATCGGACCGGCCGCTGGAATTTTCTCTTCGGGCCTAGTGCGACAACGGTCGAAGACAAACTCGGCAGAAACCCGCTCGGTCTGGTACTGCACATCCAGGAGACAGCCCTGACCAACGGCGAAATTACTATCATAGACGAGTTCCGCCCGGACGGAGTCCGTTCCGTTCGCTTAGGGGCGCTGGATGCCGTCATGGCGACCGGAACAAAGGGGGTGCTGGCGGACCTGCGTTTATCCGCCACCATTCCCGGGACATCGGGCGTGTCCTCCCTGTCCCTTGTCGGAAAAGTCACGCAAGCCGAGTCGCCGGTGAAAATCGGTCTGGAAGATGCGCTGGGCATGGTTCCGGCGCTCCAGTTCGAAGGCATGGTCGAAGCTTTGAATGTGGACATTCGGCAACTGGCGGATTTCTTCGGGCCACGCCCCGTGCCGGACAAACTGTACGGAGCGGCCAACCTGCGCGGCCAGATCAGAATGGTCCCCGGCGTCGCCGGGTACGACATGGTGCTGTCGGACATGAAAGCCCATGTCGAACACCTGTCGATCAAGGGCCAAGCCAGTCTGTCGGGATTGATGACAGCCCAACCGACGTTCTCGCTGACCGTCTCGACATCTTCAATCAGTCTTGAAGAGTTGTTCGACCGCGTGCCGGTGCAATGGTTGCATCCTCAACTTGAGGCCGTCATCAAGGAACGAGAGATCAGGGGAACGGTAGAAGTGGTGACGGCGACGGTGACCGGGACGACCAAACCCGATCCCCGGGTGTCGGTGACCGGCGAGTTCCGACTGCATCAGGGCCATGCGCTGGTCGGCAGCGATCGGACGCCGGCGCAGAATGTGTCGGGCACCGTGATCGTGGAGGCCGATCGGATCAGGGTGACGGATCTCACCGGTATGTACGGCGCCATGCGGGTCAGCGGCGGAAAGGCGACGGTGTTCTTCCAGGAAGCCGGCCCCCGGTTGGAGTTGGAAGTGGGGGGCGACATGGCGGCAGCCGATCTGGTGGTATTTCTCGCCGGGACGGTCCGGCCGGAACGTCTCTCCAGGTCATTGGCGGCCCTTCGAGAGATCCGAGGCGATGCCCTGCTGACCTTTCGGATTGCAGGTTCCTTGACCCAGCCTGACGGGCTGAACTTCGTCGGTGGTGAGATTGTCCCTCGGGACGTCAGCTTTCAAAGTCCTGTGGTCGCCGAGCGGGTCGTTGGGTTGAAGGGGCGTGTGCTGTTCTCCCCGAAGGGTGTGGAGTTCGACAAACTGGGGGGACGGCTGGGGCAAGGCCAGTTTGAAGTCCACGGAACCATTGCGTCAGGAGACACCGATGCGTTCCAGCGATTCACCGTGTGGGCGAAGCTCGATCCCGGACAGATGGTTCGTCTGCTTCCCTCTGGATCGCTCCCGAGCGCAACCCTGGACGGCACGATGGAGGCCAATGTCTCGCTCTCGGGACCGACGGATGCGCCTCAATTCAAAGGGACGGTAGAGCTGAAGACAACGGGAGTGGTGGTCCCGGGGATCATGCAGAAGCCGGCGGGCGCCCCGGCGTCCATCCAGTTCGAAGGAAACCTCTCCCGCGGCGCAGTGCTTTCGATGGATCGATTCGAGCTGGCGATTCCGCCGGTCCGCCTCGCCGGGAAAGGGACCATGCGGATGGGCGCAAAGTTTAGTGTGGACGCGTCACTCGTCTCGGGGCCGATAGACTTGAGCAAGCTGCCGTCGGTGATCTCACTGCTGGGAGGCGTCAAAGCCGGGACGCTCGAGGTGTCGCTCGATGTGAAGGGAAAAGAAAAGAACTGGAAAGCCTGGCGGGTCAACGGCTGGGTTGCGATTACGGACGGGCAGGTCGCGACCAAGCAACTCACCCATCCCGTCAAGGACCTCTACCTGCGTCTCAAGCTGGTTCGGAATGGGGCCGAGCTCAAGCGGCTGGCGTTCAAAATCAACGGGAGCGACGTGGGCATATCGGGGGTGATCAGGAACTGGAACCGGAAGCCGACCATCGAGCTCAAGGTGGAGTCGTCCCAGCTCGATCTCGCTTTGCTGATTCCGAAAGGGAAGCGCTCGCCGGTCCGAGACGCGCTGGAAGAACTGGCGGCGACCAGCCGGCTGGTCGCGACGGTTGGCATCAACCGGGGGACCTACAAGGCACTGACGTTCACGGAGCTGAGCGGCCGGGTCAACATCAGGGATGGCGTGCTGGACGTGGACCGCCTCAGCGGCCAATCCGACGGGGGGCGCGTTGCCGGGCGTCTCGTGGTGTTGCTGCCGAAGCGGAAGCCGGCCGAGGTCGAGGTCTCCGTGCGGATCACCGGCATGCCCTTTGTGAAAGTGTCGCAACTGACAGGAGACGAGAAACGCCTGGTCAGCGGGGAACTGTCGGCCAGCGGCACCGTGCAAGGCAACGGCAAAAACCCCCGTGGCGTCCTGAACACTCTTAACGGGAATGTCGAGGTGCTGATCAAGCAGGGGCGCGTTCAAAAGGGAACGATCGTGCCGAAGATCCTCATGATGCTGAACCTCCCCAGTCTGTTGCAGGGGAAGGTGGATTTGACGAGAGACGGCATGCCCTTCGACAAGATCACCGGCTCCGTGTCAATCAGGAACGGATTGGTGACGTCGGAGAACATCGTGGTGGACAGCCCCGTCATTAAGATCACCGGGGCCGGCAACTATGATCTGACGACCGATCAGTTGGATCTGGTGATGGCGGTCAGCCCGCTCGGGTCCTACTCGCAGTTGCTCAAGAGCATTCCGCTGTTCGGGAAGTTGTTCGCCGGGGAGCGCCAAGGCATCGATACGGCCTTGTTTGAAGTGAAAGGCTCGCTTCAGGATCCCAAGGTCACGTATCTGCCACTCCGATCGTTCGCCACCGGCTTGACCGGCTTGGCCCACCTCGCGTTTGACGTGCTCAAGAACGCCATCATGCTGCCGAAAGAGTTGATCGCGCCCAGCGAGAAGCCACCCTCACCGCCGCCTCCGGGGGAGCGCCCGCTGCCTGAACGGGCAGTGCCCGGCGGCGAAAAACCCGAATCGCGGGAGAAAGTCCCAGCCTCGCCATCTCCGGCGACGGACCAGGTCACACCACCTCAACCAAGGGAGCCGGTTCCACAGCCGGCCGCGCCGGCGCCCAACTCGCCTTGACCCTGCCTACCTCGCATGTTAGCATCGGTTTAACTACTGGCCTTCTGAAGACATCAAAAAAGACAAGTGGTTTCGGTGCTTATTGTAGGTTTGAACGGAGAGCACATCACGGTGGACCGAGCGACCCTCCTCATCGCCGCCACTGAGCACGACTCCAATCTGTACTACGCCACCCGGTTCATCGCCCCAGACCCCTTCATCTACCTTGAGATCAAGGGGAAGCGCCTCATGATCATGAGCGATCTGGAGGTGGATCGGGCGCGCAGCCAGGCCACTGTGGACCAGGTGCTGTCGTATTCGGAGATCGAACGGCGAGTCCGTGCGCAGGGGGTGGCCGACCCCGGACCGGTCGAGATCGTCCATGCCGTGCTGCAGGAGCGCGATGTGAAACGGGTCTTGGTTCCCGGCAATTTCCCGTACGCGCATGCCGCGCGGCTGCAGCAACTCGGGTATCAGCTCGAGACCAAGAAGGAGCCGTTTTACGAGCGCCGCGCGGTCAAGACCGAGGAAGAAGTTCGCTACATCGAAGCCGCCCAGCGGGCCACCGAGGAAGCGGTGGCGGCCGCCCACGCGGCCCTGCGCGCCGCGGCCCTGCGCGACGGGGTGCTCTGGCTGGAGGGCGCGCCGCTGACGTCGGAACGGATCAAGAAGTTGATCAACGTGAAACTGATGGAGCGGGACTGCGTGGCCCAACACACGATCGTGGCCGGGGGCGATCAGGCGTGTGATCCCCACCATGAGGGCAACGGGCCGCTGCCCGTGGACCGGAGCATCATCTTCGACGTGTTCCCGCGCTCCGGGCAGACGCGCTATTTCGCGGATATGGCCCGGACCGTCGTGCGGGGCAAGGCGACTCCGGAATTGAAGCGGCTCTACCAGACCGTGAAAGATGCGCAGGAAGAGGCCATCGCGCAAATCCGCGACGGCGCGGACGGCGCCAGGATCCATCAGCGCATCTGCGACCGCTTCGATGCCGCCGGCTATCGCACCGGCCTCGTGAACGGGCGCATGCAAGGCTATTTTCATGGGACCGGCCACGGCGTCGGGTTAGACATCCATGAGGCGCCTCGCATCAGCCGGACCGGCTCGCCGTTACAGGAAGGGCACATCGTGACGGTCGAACCCGGGCTGTACTATCCGGGACTGGGAGCCGTCCGCATCGAGGACATGGTGCTGGTCACCCGGGATGGCTGCCGGAACCTCACCAACTATCCGAAAACATTCGAGTTGGAATGAGAGAGACCGTGAGGAGTAAGGAGTGAGGAGTCAGGTGATAAAAAGACTCGCCTCACACCTAACGCCTCACTCCTCACGGTTGTAATTCCGGCTATGCGCCTGACGTTTACCATCCAGCGCTTCAACCCGGAAGCAGACACCCATCCCCATGACGAGGACTATCGTCTCGAAGTCAGCCGTGGCATGACGGTCCTGGAGGGCCTGATCCGCATCAAGAACGAGCAGGACGGAACGCTGTCCTTGCGCTATTCCTGCCGCTCCGCGATCTGCGGCTCCTGCGCGATGGAGATCAATGGGGCAGAGAAGCTGGCATGCCGGGCCTCGGTCCGGAAGGAGTTGGAACGTCACGGGCAGATCATGGTCACGCCCTTGCGCAATCTGCCGGTGATCAAGGATCTGGTCGTGGACATGTCCTCGTTCTGGGGCAAGGTCCATGATGTGACGCCCTGGCTGTCGACAACCTCCCAGGCGGCTGCGGCGTCCGGCCAGATGATGCTCCTACCGGGCAGCTACCAGTTTCACAACGTGGATGCCTGCATCATGTGCGGGGCGTGCGTGGCGGCCTGTACGTCACATGAGGTGTCCAAAGGCTTTCTGGGGCCGGCCGCTCTGGCGAAGGCGGACCGGTTTGTGTCCGATCCCCGAGAGCCTGCGTCCGCCAAGCGTCTGCGGCTGCTGGAGCTGGAGAAGGAGAACGGCATCTGGGACTGCACCCGCTGTAACTTCTGCGTCCAGGTGTGCCCGAAGGACGTCAAGCCGATGGAGGCCATCATCCGCCTGCGCCGGGCGGCCATTGAGGCTGGGCTGATCTCCACCGGCGGTGCCCGGCACGTGACCGGGTTTGCCGAGATCGTCGAACATGAGGGGCGTCTCAACGAAGCGCTCATGCCGCTCAAGATCGTGCGCTTCAACCTCAAGCGCATGCTGAGCGTGCTCCCGCTGGGGATCAGGATGCTGCTGAAGGGGAAAGTGCCCAACCCGTTCGCGCATCCCATTTCCGGCATCGGCCAGGTTCGCGCGATCTTTGCCGCCGCGCGACGGCGTGCCCGGTCGTCATGAGCGGCGAGTTCAGATTCCTTGAGGATGTGGCGCTGGCGGATGCCGCGTTCGAGGCCAGCGGCGACTCTCCCTCCGAACTCTTCAAGGCCGCGGCGCAGGCGGTCATCGAAACGATGGTCAATCCGCATACTGTCTCGCCGACCTGGCAGAGGGTGATCGAGCATCAGGCTCCGGAAATCGCCACCTTGCTCTTCGACTGGCTGTCCGACATCGTGTACCTCAAAGATGCCCACGGCGTGGTGTTTCGGGAGGCCACGGCGGTCGTGTCCGAAGATCGGCCGCACGGAGGGTGGAAACTTCGTGGGACTCTGACGGGGGAACCCATTGACCCCGCGCGCCATGAACTGCGCGCCGATGTCAAAGCTGTGACCAAGCATCTCTACGACGTGCGGCATGACGAGGGCCGCGAGGGAGGACGATGGACGGCGCGGGTGGTGCTGGACGTATGAAATTACACACGGACATGACGGTCAACCGGATCACCGATGAAGTGTGGGAAATCCCGGTCTCTGCAAAAGAGGGCATGCAGGTGCCGGCCCGGATCTACGCGACCGAGACCATCCTGGCCGGCATGGACAGCGGTGTGTTCGAGCAGGTGACGAATGTAGCCTGCTTGCCCGGCATCCAGCGCTACGCGCTCTGCATGCCGGACGGGCACTGGGGCTATGGGTTCCCGATCGGCGGCGTGGCGGCGTTCGACTCACAGGAGGGTGTGATCTCGCCGGGCGGGGTCGGCTACGACATCAACTGTGGGATGCGGCTGATCAGAACCGACCTCACGTTGTCGGATGTCCAGCCATGCATCCAGGCGCTCATGACCGAACTGTTCCGCAAGGTCCCGGCCGGCGTCGGCTCGAAAGGGTTTGTGCGACTGGACCGGCGCGAGTTCGAGCAGGTCATGCGAAAGGGTGCCCGCTGGTGCGTGGAACACGGGTACGGGTGGAATGGAGATTTAGAGCGGATCGAAGAGCGCGGGTGTATTCCGGGCGCGGACCCCTCAAAAGTGAGCGATCATGCGGTGGAGCGGGGCATCAGTCAACTCGGGACGCTGGGGTCCGGGAATCATTACCTCGAAGTGCAGGTTGCCGCGAACGACCGCATCTTTGATCCCAAGACGGCTGCAGCGCTGGGCATCACCGGCCACGACCAGATCGTGGTGATGGTCCACTGCGGATCGCGCGGTTTTGGCCATCAAGTGGCGAGCGACTACTTGAAAGTGTTCGAGAAAGCCATGCGTCGGTACGGCATTGTGGTCAAAGACCAGCAGCTCGCCTGCGCGCCGTTTCGGTCCCCCGAAGGCCAGGACTATTTCGCGGCGATGAACTGCGCTGCCAATTCGGCCTTTGCGAACAGGCAGGTCATCACGCACCAGATTCGAGAAGCGTTCCGGACCGTGTTCGGACGTTCCGCCGAAGAACTCGGGATGGAAATCGTATACGACGTGGCGCACAACATCGCAAAGGTGGAACGGTACGCGGAGGGCGAGCTGGTGGTCCACCGGAAGGGGTCCACGCGGGCCTTTGGGCCGGGTCGCCCGGAATTGCCGGACCGGTATCGGGAGACCGGCCAGCCGGTGATCTGCGGGGGGTCCATGGAAACGGGCTCTTACCTGCTGGTCGGGACCGAGCAGGCGATGCGCGAGACCTTCGGATCCACGATGCATGGGTCGGGACGGACCATGTCGCGCGCCCAGGCCAAGCGATCCGTCCGGGGCGAGCAGCTCAAGCAGCAGATGGAAAAGCGGGGGATCGTCGTGAAGGCGGTCTCGATGTCAGGGCTGGCCGAGGAGGCCGGCTTCGCCTACAAGAATATTTCGGATGTGGTGGAGACGGTGGATCGGGCGGGGATCACCAAGAAGGTGGCGGAGTTGCGGCCGATCGGAAACATTAAGGGATAAGGCGCGCCCATAGAATAAGGCGGGCAACGATCGACCGGTGAGAGGGGAAGAGGGTGCTAAGTTCCGGCTTTCCTTCTCCGGACGCCGGGTGGGGACCCCGCCCCTCCGGCTAAATGCGCTCCGGGACGCATGCCACCTGATTCGCGCCGATCGTCAATGGAGGGTAGAGGGTAAGAAGTAGAGCAGGTCCAGAATCTCGACACTAGGAGTCTTCATTACATGCGTCTGAGAGGACGTCTGAGGATGTACGTGGCGTGGGGCCTAGCGTTTGGGATAGTGAGCCTGCTCTTCATTCTGCCCCGAGCCGTGTGGGCGGACCCGCAACTCCACAAGCTCGAGTGTGTCAATATCCAGGCCGCCGTCTTGGAATCAGGCGCATCCCTGGGGGTCACGACAGAGGTTTTGCGAGAAGCCCTTCTGACTGGTGTCAAAACGAAACTGCCACGGCTCA
The DNA here is from genome assembly GCA_016207025.1 of Nitrospirota bacterium. Lineage (GTDB taxonomy): Bacteria > Nitrospirota > Nitrospiria > Nitrospirales > Nitrospiraceae > JACQQM01. Next base: position 10,443 of record JACQQM010000012.1, read on the forward strand.
GGGTTGACCCCTCCTGTCCCAACCGAATCTTCTTCAAGGTGTTTCTCCAAAATCTGTCGGGAGGGATGATTGACGGCTTCTACGGGCATGTGGCCTTCGAGGTCCGGCGCAAGGCTGCGTTTGTGCATTCGTCGCAGTCCTTTGACGCTCGGGCCTGGGATCTGGAGTCGTACGTGCATGGGACCCGGGAGAAGGCCAAGGCGAGCGTGCTCGATCAACTCAACAGCCACCTGACCCAATTTGCGGCTGACTACCAGGCCGCGAATCCATGAGCGAGCCTGTCGAGGGCCAGAGCAAGCGAGCACGTTTCAGGCTCACTGTCGCCATGTCGCTGTTCCTTGCAGGGTGTCAGCCTCCTGCCGGATTTGTAGAGGGCACGACCCTGGGAGTTGTGGCCCATAGCCCCAAACAGATTCCGGTCGTCTTTTTTAATTCCCATACTGGCGAGGGGATGGCCGCCTTCCCGGAAAATGAGTGGTCTACCGTCGATGTGTCGCAGGTCATTCCGGCCGGGGCCAAAGCGGTGTACCTGTCCGGACTCTTGATCATCACGCATGGCACGGTCGAGGAACTGTGCGATCTCACCTTGGCGTACCGGAACGATGGCGACACCGAGGAATACAGTTATATTGCCCAGGCTGTTGAGACAACGGTCGACGCGGGGCAACGAACTCCCCATTCGATCTGGATCCCGGTGCGGGAAGGCCGTTTCCAGATCAAATGGCGCCGCTCCACCACCGGCAAATGGCCCGAGCATTGCGCGTACGGCATGAATCTGAGCCTTGTCGCCTATCTCCGCTAGAGGACACTCTAAGCCACGATGCGAGAGTCTGATTGATGTGAGGTAAGCCTATGGCGAGCGTCAACCAAGGCAAAGGCAAGTTTAGGCTAGTCCCCTCAAGCGACGTACCGATGAAACGAGTCTTGGAGGACGCGTTAAAGGAATTTCGACAGGCGCTGACCGATCGGGGAGTCTATAAGAAGGACCATCAGAACCTCGAGCGAGCGTATAACGGCGCCAGGGATTTCGTGGATTTCCTCCTGGAGGGACCCTGGGCCCTCGAAAAAGGGAGGCGCCGGCCCAAGATAAATTAAATAACTACATCAGGATGCTGTGCGGTATTCCACTTCGCAGAGGTAATCCATCAACGCGGTCTGCTCGGCCGGGGTCATGTCGGTGAATTTGATGCCGTGCACGCACCCCTGGCCGAACGTCTCGGCATGCACCACGGTCCCTTTGAACTGGAAGTGCCGGAGCAGCCCGCCGTGGGTCAGCTTCGAGAGTTTCACCTGGACCTTCGCGCCGGGTTGGAGGCACACGGGCAAGTCTAAGGAGAGACCGCCCTCGCTCACATCCTTCAGATGTCCCACCGCCAGCGAATGACCGTCCGGGTTGGAGGTGACTTCCGCCCAGTCCGTGTCAGGCACCCGATTCGCAAACCGATGTGCGTGGTCCGTCATGGCATCCCCCCACAAAATAGTTTCTTCTAGTTTATCCCCATCAACGCTCAATCTTCAAGGCCGTTGAGGGCGGTTGGCGAACGCAAGCCGGGGGTCCTCCCGGTCGGCCCGCGGGACTTCGAGAAGCGGCCGGGTCTGGTAGCCCAGTTGCCGCGCCACCAGGACATCGGGAATCTGCGCGATGCGGATGTTGTAGAGGTTGACGGAGTCGTTGTAGAACTCCCGCCGGTCCGCGATCGTGCTTTCGAGGGCCGAGATGCGCTGTTGGGTGTGCAAGAACTCCTGGTTCGCTTTTAAGTCTGGATAGCTTTCCGCCACCGCGAACAGCCGGCCCAGCGCGGCGGTGATGCGGTTCTCCGCCTGCGCTTTCTCATCAATGCTCGAGCTCTTGTCGTAGGCAGTCCGGGCTTTCGTGATGGCCTCCAGCGTCTCGCGCTCGTGCGCCATGTAGCTGTTGCAGACCTCCACCAGCTTGGGCAGTTCATCGTGACGCTGTTTCAGGACCACGTCGATGTTGGCCCACGCCTTGTTGATGTTGTTCGACAGGCGAACCAAGGTGTTGTAGATGCCCGCTACCAACACGATGAGCCCGATGATGCCGAAGAGCAGCAGCAGTCCAACGAACAACATGCCGTTCATGCGTCTCTCCTGGTTGCAGGGGTTGGGGTGATGGTTATGGCCCAGTTGTCACATACAAGGTCAAGATGGCGGCCAGGCAGGCGACGGTCAGAGCCGGGCCGGCGTAGAGCATGGCCAGAACTTGCCATCCTAAATGCGCGAGCAGCTCTTTCTCGCTCCGATCCGAGATGATGAACAATTCGTCGCGGTGGGAACCGATGTAGAGCCGCTCCGCGTTCTCGAAACCGTCGCTTCCCATGGGATTCTCATGCGCGGTCCCCAGAACATACACGGGTTCGTCAGGCTTGATGAAGGCCTCGGTACAGCGTAAGGTCCTGTCCCCGAGCCATCCATCGGTCGAGAGGCCCAGCCGGTTGAGTCCGGCGATGGCTTCGGGCGGGAGCGAGCCCAGCCAGTCGTTGCGATAGGTGCAATCGTCCGCCACGATGAGCTCGGCATCGAGCGGCACAACGAGGACGGCGCCCGTCTGGTCTCGGACGAAGAAGGGCTGTTCCGATGTGCCCTTGGCAATCGTCACCCAGCGGGTGTTCCTTCCAGATCCGCGGCGTTCTTGGACCGTAAAGGAAAAGAACACACACGGTGTTCTGCTGAATGGCGCGCTCACCGGCGAGCCATCAGCTTCGGCCATGCCGGTGACTTCCACGAGCCCGACCGCCAGCGAGCGGACGGGAGAGGTGGGGATGCTTTCGACCAGGTGTTTCCGTCGGTTGAGCACGAATCCATACCCAAAGAGCGCGATGCCCCCTACCAGACCCAGCGCCAGATAGAACAAGAGCTCATCCGGTTGCTTCGCCCAATGAGCCGTGGAGAGGGTTTTCTGGATCCCTTTTGACAGAATGAGCGCCGCCATCACGAGGCCGAATCCCAAGAGGACCCCCCAGATCCACCATCCTTGTGGATGGGCTTCTCTCCGGTGTGGACCGGGGCGGGACATCTCCTGTGGTCGCGCCGCTGAGCTTCTCGCCGCGGCCCTGGTATAGAACTCGGGTTCATTGAGGCGGATGGCTACCCCGCTCCCTCGGTGCGTCTCATTGAGCCGGGTGAGGCTGCCGCGGGGGAGCCACCACCCGTTACAAGGACGGCAGACCATCAGCGACGCATCAGAGACGCTCTCCGAATCCAGGAACCCGCTGCAACGTGGGCAGACAGTGGGTGTGGCGCGGACGGCGACGCCGCCGGCTCGATGGGAACCATGCGCCACCGCGGCTTTCAGTGCGCGGTAATCCTCAACGAAGAAATTGATCTCCGCCGCGCCCAGCCAGAGACCATGGCCTCGAGGGCAGACATCTAGCTGGGGCATTTCGGGGGTGGGGATTTCAACGAGGAGAGCTTGGCATTGCGGACAATGCATAGGGTAAAGCGAGTATAGCAACACCCCGGTAGCTGTCAATGAAAAGACCGATGGCTGCCGATCGGATCATCCACTCGATCGCATCTCATGGGCGCGATGCCCTGTCGTCAACGAGGGGGCCTCTGTGCTAGGCTGAGGAGAGCTTGAAGAGGGGAGGTCGGCATGCCGCTGAAGTATGCCTTGTATCCAGGGTGCGCCGCGAAGGGCGCGACGCCGGAATTGTACCAGTCCACCATGGCCATCATCGGCCGGCTCGGCATCGAGGTCGTGGAGCTCGCCGCCGCCTCGTGCTGCGGGGCCGGCGTCGTGACCGAGGCAGACCCCGAGGTGGCGCTGGCGTTAAACGCCCGGACATTTGCCCAGGCCGAGCAGCTTGGCTTGGATGTCATGACGATCTGC
>JACQQM010000159.1 GCA_016207025.1 Nitrospirota bacterium
CAACAGAAGAAAACAATGGAGAAGATGATCGAAGCGAGATGCTGACTCAGCGGCTTCGATGTGGCGGCCATGACGACAGGCGCACCAATGGCTTCCGGCGGTGGGTCTGCCAATAGGTGATGCTGGCACCAATGAGCCCGATGATGGCAACGACCAGGAGATTCCAGTCAAACTGTGTCATCTTTGCCCTCCAGCCCGTAAACCCATAGGGAAGGCTTGTCCAGAGTATCTGAGCTGCGTAGTTTCGTCAAACCACCATTCTGGCACCGGAGCTTTTGACACCGGGGAACACGGGGAATACAATCAAGTTCGTTATGGGAACCTTTTCCGTCAAATTTATCCTCAAACATCCCCTCCGCACGGATCAGCAACTCGAACTGGAAGGGCTGGTGGATACAGGGGCTTTGTTCACGCAAGTTCCAGCCAACTTGCTTGACCAGATTGGGCTTGCCTCATCAGGAACGCGAGCGGTGCATTATGCCGATGGCACGAAGGACGTTGTGCCGGTTGCCGATGCGAAGATCGCGATTCACGGTGTAGAGACCCCAACTATGGTGCTCTGCGGCAAGCCGAACTCCCTCGTTCTCCTGGGGGCGGCCACATTGGAGACCTTGGGCCTTGGCGTGGACTCGATCCACAAGCGTCTGATTCCCATTGAAGCCCCGATGGCCTCCTCATAACCCCCCTCCCCCTCCCCACTCCCACTAGGGGCGAGGGGAGAGATGCTGGAGCGGGCATCAGAGCCGAGTTGTGTTCCGATGTTGCCGAACCGTTTTCAGCACCATCGGGGTGTGAGGCGGTCGAAGGCGACTTCACCGGAAGGGCGGGGAACCCGCTGAAGGAATACCCACACCTTTCTCACTGAGCTGGACGCGTTGGGACGGTGCGACAGCGACATTGCGGGGGAGCCACGCTGATGTGCGAAGCGGCAGAATGAGTGAGGCCCGACCGCGCTTGGCTGCTTAGACAGGCAAGCGCGGATCGGAGATCCCCCTGTGGGGGATGGGGGGCGCCGCAGCCATTCTGTCGCGAGCTACAGCAGCTAGGCGAGCACGCACCGGAGCCCAAGCCACCGCCCCAACGCGTCGCCTCAAATCTTCATTGCCGCCTTCACTTCCTCCAGCGTCTTCTGCGACACCTCCTGGGCCCGCTTGCTGCCCTGGCGGACAATCTCCTCGACCTGATCCGGCTTGGCGGTCAATTTATTTCTTCCTTCCCGGATCGGCGCCAGCCGCTCCACCATCGCGTCCGCTGCCAACTTCTTGCAGTCAATGCACCCGATCTCGGCCGTCCGGCACTCGCGGTTCACCCGCTCGATCACCGGTGCCGGTGAGAAAATCTTGTGGAAGTCAAACACCGGGCAGACGTCCGGGTTGCCGGGGTCGGTCCGCTTCACCCGCGCCGGGTCCGTCACCATCGTCTTGAGCTTCTGGCGGACCACCGGCTCGGCGTCGGAGAGATTGATGGTGTTCCCGTAGCTCTTGCTCATCTTGCGGCCGTCGGTGCCCAGCACCTTGGGGAATTTGGTCAGGTGCTCCTGCGGCTCCAGGAAGACCGGGCGGTACAGCTTGTTGAAGCGCCGGGCGATCTCCCGTGTGAGCTCCAGGTGCGGAAGCTGGTCTTTGCCGACCGGCACGAAGTCTGGCTTGTAGAGCAAAATGTCGGCTGCCTGGAGGACCGGATAGCCGAGGAACCCATAGGTGGAGAGATCGCGCTCCTTGATCTCCTCCTGCTTCTCCTTGTACGTGGGGTTCCGTTCCAGCCAGGGGATCGGTACGATCATCGAGAGCAGCAGGTGCATGATGGCATGTTCCGGGATGCGCGATTGGATGAAGATCGTGGCTCGCTGCGGGTCGATGCCGGCCGCCAGCCAGTCAATAAGCAGCTCCCGCGAGTACTCTCTGATCTTGCTGGTATCGGCGTAGTTGGTCGAGAGCGCGTGCCAGTCCGCTACGAAAAAGAAGCAGTCGTACTGCTCCTGCAGGGCCTTCCAGTTATCCAGCGCGCCTAAGAGATTGCCCAGGTGCAGCAGCCCGCTGGGCTGCATACCGCTCAGGACGCGTTTTTGCACGGGGGATGCAGGGGTTGCCATCAGTCCACTCCAGCGTTCATTGCAGCACGGTCGAGAGGATCGAGCTCGCCATGACATTGACGAGCGTGCCGGTAATCGTCCGGATCACGTGAATCTGAGGGTCCAGCATGATCAGCCCGACGATGATCAACATCCCATAGGGTTCCAGGCGGCTCAGCGCCATCGCAGATCGGGCGGGAAGCAGGCTGGTCAGGACCCGCCCTCCATCCAGGGGCGGGATCGGAATCAGGTTGAACATCATGAGCAGGATGTTGATGAACACCGAATAGAGCGCCATGGCCGCCAGCGGCAGCAAGAACATCCCCAACAGGTCGCGGCGCGGGCCCATGCCGGGCTGTGGCGGCCAATAGGCCGTCAGCGTGGGATCAATCGTCAGGATCAGGCTGAGAGTCACAGCGCTCGCGATGGCCAAGAGCAAATTCATCCCCGGTCCGGCGGCAGCCACCAGCGCCATATCCCGGCGGGGATTGCGGAGCTGGGCAGGATTCACAGGGACCGGTTTGGCCCACCCTAGAAAAAATCCGCCTGGAATGAGCAGGCAGAGGAGAGGGAGGATCACGGTTCCGAAGGGGTCCACGTGGGCCAGCGGGTTGAGCGTCAACCGCCCCTGCAGGCGCGCGGTGGCATCGCCGTAGCGATTCGCGACCCACCCGTGGGCGTACTCGTGCAGGACCATGGCCAGGAGCAGCGGGAGAGCCATGTAGGAGATCGTGTAAAGAATCTGGGGTAATGAGTTCATAGGATACCGTGCCCGCCTGATGAGCAGCAACTGACCCCAAGATGCTCAAAAAGGTCAACCAACGCGGCCGCAGGGAGTAAGGACCCCAACGGCTTGCACCCGTTGCTTTCTGCAAGAGCAACGGGTACCCGGAACGTTGAGGGGTACGACGGGTACCCATTGCCTGGCCTCGTGCAATGGGTGATGAGAACAAAGTTGGGGGCCTTTTTCAGCATCCTGTTACTCGAGCTGGACAAATTTGCCCCGATTCACCTGAATGAGCAAAGCCCGCCGCTCCAAGGTGCCGCCCGGGCCGAAGCCGGCCGGGCCTCCCAGCGAGGGGAAATCCTGGAGCTTCAGGAGCTGGTCGCGGACGCCCTTTCCGGACGAGGCGCCCTTGCGGATCGCTTCCAGGACCAGCCGCGTCGCGTCGTAGGCTTGGGCGGCGAACATCGAGGGATTGGTCTGATAGCGTCGCCGGTACCGATCGACGAACTCCCGGACCTGGGGATCCGAACCGCCGGGGAAGAACCCGTCCACGAAGACGCCCCCATCAATCGTGTGATCGGCCAGCCGCAGCAGGTCCGGCGAATTCCACCCATTGCTGCCCAGCAGCGGAACCTTGACATCGTGGAACACCAGTTGCGGGGCGATCAACGCGATCTGCGCATAGCTGCCGGGCAAGAAGATCGCGTCGAACCCCGGAGCATAGGTGATCCGGATCACGCCCTTGCTGGTCTTCTCTTGAGTCGCCGTGCCGTACCGCTTGAGGTCTTCCGCCTTCAACCGTTTGATCGGGGAGCCGAAATCCGTGTCGGTCTCCTTGTAGGACTCCACGGCGATGACCTCGCCGCCGAGCTGCCGGATTTCCTGGCTGAAGAGACGGCTGAGTTCCTGGCCGTAGGCGGTGTCGGGGTACAGAATGCAGAACCGGCGATACCCCAGACGGGCGGCATAGTCGGCGATGCGATGCGCCTGTAATGGAAAAGTGAGCGCGGTGCTGAACAGAAAGGTCCCCAGTTGGCGCACGTTGGTCAGGGTGGCGGTCGGCGTAATGAACGGCGTCTCGGTTTGCTCGGCGAGGCTGGCTGCCAGCGGGAGATCGCGCGAGAGCAAGGGACCGATGACCGCCAGCGGCCGATATTCGGCCGCCAGGTCGGCCAGCTCGGCCCGGACGATGATTTTGTCCACTTCACTGTCCTTGACTACCAATCCCAGCGACGTGAGGCCCAGACTTTCTTTCCCTTTCTCGATCGCCAGGCGGACGCCGTTCAACGCTTCGTTCCCGTAGAGGCTCAGGCGGCCGCTGAGCGGGAGCACTGCGGCGATCACGAACTGGCTGGCTTTCAGCTTCGCCTTGAACGACCGGAGCAGGTCCGAGGCGGTTTGCGTGTACTCGTGGCTCGGAAAGCGGCTCAGGAAGATGCGGATGCTCCGCTCGGCCAGATGCTCTTCTCCACGAGACGCGTGCAGCTCGATCAGGCGGATCAAGGCCAGGTCCCCGGGATACGCCGCCGGATAGGCGTCGCGCAGCTTGACCAGCGCCTTCTTATCCATCTTGTCGAACACCAGGCTGCGAATACGGTCGCGAATCTCGTCCCGCTGGTCCGCCTGCGAGAGAGCCAATTCGTCGAGCCGGGCTTCGATCGCGCGCAGGAAATCCTTTTTGGCGGCCTGGATCTCCCCGGTCAGGGCAAGCGCCTCGAGCTTCGTTTCTACGTCGGGCGCGAGGCTGCGCGCTTCCGAGAGCGCGGGAAGCGCCGCGTCTAGATTGCCGAGTTGAGCGTGCGCGGTTCCCAAGAGAAGCTGCGCGCGGGCCGCCAGCTCGGACGACGGAAATTCACTCAGCAGGAGTTCCAAGTAGGTGACGGCTTCCGCGTACTCCTTTTTGCCGTTGAGCGCGGCGGCCATCAGCAGGTAGGCGTGGTCCAGGGACCCCGAGCGCGGCGCGCCGGCGATGAAGTTCTTGAGGATCCCGATCGCCGCGTCTTCCTCGTGGTCGTCGATCAAGGCCTTGGCGCGGGCCAGGGACTCTTTGGCGGCCTGCCCGCTGCCGGCGGCAGGCTGTTCAACGCGGCTGACGGCCGCGTGAGCCGACGAGGCGAGGGAGCAGAGCGACAGGAGAGTGAGGAAAGACGGGACAACCAGAACGGACAGCACAGGGAGCCACGCGGCGGATGCGAGCACACTGGAGGCGAGATGGCCTCGCTGCTGTGAACAAGCTGGAATGGGCATTGCCTCCCGGCATATCGGACGCTTAATTCCCGTGTGAGATGGGTCTCCGCCAAAGACGCTAGACCCGGCCGGCTCACCGGCTCGCCGGCGTCCGCAGACTTGACGCTCCTTATTCGTCGCGTCGCGGACCCCACATCCATCGGAGCGAATTGTACTATAGGGACCGAGGTGCATGGTGTCAAGGCGCAGAACCCCGTCTCAGTATTGTGTTTGAAGACAGTCGCGGCTATAGTCAGGAGAGAAAGTCGTGAACTTGCCGATCCCAATCACTTTATGACAGAAAGAGTGGCCGCAACGGACGCGTTGGTCGAGCGATACCTCAACGAGCTTCGTGTCGAGGGCGGGCTGTCATGGAATACGCTGGAGGCTTACCGGCGAGACCTCGGCAAGTTTTCCGAGTTTCTGCGTGCGATGGGCCTCCACGATCCTGCCGCGGCGACGCGCCAGGCGATGGCCGAGTTCTTGGGGTTTTTGAAACGCGCGCAGCTCTCGGCGGCGTCAACCGCGCGATGCCTGGCGGCGCTCCGTGGATTCTATCGGTTTCTCTGCCGGGAACGTCTCGCGCAGGAGAATCCGATGGTCAACCTGGGCGCGCCCCGTCCCTGGACGAGGCTGCCCAGGACCCTCAGCCAGAGCGAGGTGACGCGACTGCTCGAATGCCCGAACGGGTCGCGTCCGGAGGACCTCCGCGACGCCGCCATGTTGGAGTTGCTCTACGCGACCGGGCTTCGCGTGTCCGAGCTGGTCAACGTGGAGTTGTCGCGATTGAATCTCGCGGTGGGCTATGTGCTGGCCACCGGCAAGGGATCAAAGCAGCGGGTGGTCCCGATCGGCGACGTGGCGCGGCGGAAGGTGCAGACGTACCTCGACCGGGCGCGTCCCCTGCTGATGAAGCACCGGACCTCTCCCAATGTCTTCGTGAGCCGCCGCGGCACGAAGCTGACCCGCCAGGGCTTTTGGAAATTGCTGCGCGCGCGGGCGCGGTGTGCCGGCATCACCAAGCCGATCTCCCCGCACATGTTGCGACACTCCTTCGCCACTCACCTCTTGGACCATGGAGCCGACCTTCGATCCGTTCAGGCGATGCTGGGGCATGCCCGCATCTCCACCACTCAAATCTACACACACGTGGAGCGCGAGCGCTTGAAACGCCTCCATACGGAACTGTTTCCTAGAAAACATCGCCGCTCGTTGCGAAGGGAGAAGTCAGTATGATGAACGATGAACGGAAGAGGCCACATGCGTCGTTTGGCTGGCCGGGTGTCCGGTTGACAAGACAGAGCGGAGTTGTTACGATGCGCAACTATTCGGCAAGCTTGAGGATTCGGGCGGATAGCTCAGGTGGGAGAGCGCTGCCCTTACAAGGCAGAGGTCACAGGTTCGATCCCTGTTCCGCCTACCACTTGCTTATCGCGGACGGGAACGAGCGTGCTTATCATCATTCCTTATTCCTTCTAGGCAAGGGGCCGTCGTTCAGCTTGGTTTAGGACGCCAGATTGTCAATCTGGAGGTCGCGGGTTCAAATCCCGTCGGCCCCGCCACTTTTTTCCCCATGCGAATCCAGTGTTCTCTGCGTCGCATGTTTCCCGCTGTCCGGGAGGAGACGCGTTAGAGTAATGATGTTTCAGACCGGTCCTATTGGGCTCGCAACATCTCTTGGGACGGTTTCCAAAGTTGTTCTTCTCATCCTGTTCCTCTTCTCGGTCGTTTCCTGGACCATCATCCTGTACAAATGGCGTGCGTTCCGCGCGTTTGAGCTGGAGGAGGAGCGGTTCCTGAGCCTGTACGAGCGCGCGCAGGAGAAGGACGAGGTGCGCCGCCTCGCGCGCCGCCTGACGGCCAGCCCGAGCGCGGCCATCTTCCTTGGCGTGGTGGACCGTCTTGTCCCTGAGCGCGAAAGCTATGCGCGCGACCGGTTCGGCGCGAGCCCCGCGCTTGAACCCTCGGAGGAGGCGTCGAACGTCGATCGGAACTATTTGAATCGAGTTGTGGCACACATTATGCAGAATCAAATCTCCAAACTGGAGGCCTATCTGCCCTTCCTGGCCACAACCGGAAACATCACCCCGTTTATTGGCTTGCTGGGTACCGTGCTGGGCATCATTGACGCGTTTGGGGAGATCGGCAAACAAGGAACCGCCAGCATCTCGGCGGTGGCGCCAGGGGTGGCGGAAGCGCTCGTCGCCACCGCGGGCGGGCTGTTTACGGCCATTCCGGCGGTGATCGCGTATAACTATTATCTGTCGCGGATCCGGAAGATGGCCTTCCGGGTGGATGGGTTCAGCATTGAATTGCTGAATTCGTTGCAGGGCCTGACGAAACAGGTGGGTGCACGAGAATGATTTTCGAATCTCGACATCGGCGGTTTTTGGCTGAGATCAACGTCATTCCGCTGGTGGACGTGGTGCTGGTGCTCCTGGTCATTTTCATGGTGACGGCTCCCATGTTGTACCGCGGCATCGACATCAAACTGCCCACCTCCACGAGCAATACGATCAAACCGGAAGAGCGGATCGTCCTGACGATCGAGCGCGACCAGAAACTGTATCTGGACAAAGATCCGGTGAGCGTGGCGCAACTCGAGCTCAAACTGCGGGCGCTCAAAGAGCGGAACGCCGATGTCTCGGTGTACCTCCGGGCCGACCGCAGCATCCCGTATGGGACGGTGGTGCAGGTCATGGACGGGGTGAAACGGTCGGGGATCGAGAAGCTCGGCATGGTCACGGATCCAGGCGCGCCGGAGCGGGTGACGGAGGATCTCATCAAAGAGCGGAGAGGCCGGTGAGTTTGATGACGGATTCGTCGTACCCAAGCCTCCTGTCTCTGCCGCAGGGACGGGGCCTTCACGTTGACCCCCAGGTCAAATGGATGCTGGCGGCATCCCTGGTATTTCATTTCTGCGCGATCGTGCTGGGCAGCGGTCTCCGTTTCTCGCCCTCGATGGAGCGGCCGCTGGCCTCGTACCAGGTGTCGCTGGTCTCGATGCAGAGCCTCGCTCCCAAAGCGGCACCGCCCGCCTCGAGCCCGGTCGAGCCACCTCCGCCGGCCCAGCCGGTTGAAGAGCCGAAGCAGCCGCTCCACCCCGTCGCCGTTCAGAAGGAGGTTCCCAAAACGGCTCCGAACAGGGTCAGGCCGACTGCGCCCGCCGTGGCTCCGGTTCCGGCCGGTCGGCCGACGGAAAATCTTATGCGAGACGCCCTGCGCGGGATTGAGCTGCCGCCCCAGGCTCCCACGCTGGGCGCCCTGAAGCCGGTCCCGCCCATGTCACCGGCTCGCCGGGACGACTCATCGAAGCGAGACATTGACGCCCTCCTCGGTCAACTGAAGGTGCCGACCGAGCCGATGCCGACGAAGGCCTCGCCGGAAAAGGTCCCCGAGAGTCGACCGCGCCGGTCCCTGTCCGAGGATATCGCCAAGCAGTTGCAGAACATTCAGCCGCCCCCGCTGCTGGAATCCCGCTCGACGGCGTCTCGGCCTGCCCCCTCGGCCACGCCGACGGAACTTAAGAAGCCCGATACGACCATCCGCGTGACCGGAAACGCCTCCGGCACCAACCCGTATTTGGCGGCGGTGCAGAACAAAATCAGCCGACATTGGATCGCGCCACAGGTTGACCTGACGGGTCGGTCGCTTCAGGTGGTGATCAAGTTCCGGCTGCATCGGTCCGGCAGCGTGAGCGACGTGCTGATCGAGAAGTCATCCGGGAACGGGTATTACGACGATGCCGGCCGGCGCGCGGTGTTCGCGGCCGCTCCGTTGCCGCCCTTCCCGTCCGACATGTCGGATCCGTATCTGGAAACCCATTTCAGCTTTACCGTCGGAGAGGAAGCCGGGTGAGCGCGATGAGAGTGGAGGGCATCATCTTGTACGCGGCGCTTGGGGCCGGGCTTGTAACCGGGTTAGTCGGCATTGTTGAATCCGGCGCCAAGGACGTGTTCCTGGAAGCCACTCGACCGGATTTCCAGAAGATTCCAATCGGGGTCCTGGGATTTCGCGACACGGGGTTACCGGACCGTCTCGGAGAGCGGATGAGCGAGGTGCTCCGAGCGGACCTGCGCCGCTCCCAGATCTTTTCGGTCGCCGATCTGCCGACGTTGGGAATCAAAGTGAATGACGTCAACGGCGCCGAGCCGGCCCTGTTCAAGCAAGCAGCCGACAGCGGCGTCGGTGTCCTGGTGTGGGGACATCTCTTCACGCGTGAGGCCGATCTGGTGCTGGATGGATACGTTCACGATGGCGGCCGCGAGGAAGGGGCGGTCGGCAAACGGTATGTGGGCGCGACCCCTGTGCTGCGCTTGATGGCGCATCGTTTGGCGGACGAGCTGGTCTACCGGTATACCGGGGAGCCGGGCATCGCCAGGACCAAGATCGCGTTTGTGTCGGAGCAGCGGGGGAGTCGGGAGCTGTATGTCATGGACTATGACGGCGATGCCCCCAAGCAGGTGACAGCGGACGGCTTCCTGAACCTGATGCCGAAATGGTCCCCGGATCGGCGGTACTTGGTGTTCACGGCCTACCGCACTCGCAGCAAGCAGGACATTGACATGATCGAGCTGGCATCCGGCAAACGCTGGACGCTGGTGTCCCTGCCCGGGTTGAACATCACGCCCGCGTTCTCGCCGGACGGGAGCCTGCTGGCTTTCGCCACGAGCCAGGACGGGAACTCGGAGATCTACACGCTTGACACACGGACCAAATCGGTCCAGCGGCTGACGTCCCATGCAGCCGGCGATCTCTCGCCGTCCTGGTCCCCCACCGGTCGGGAATTGGCCTTCACCTCGGATCGAGGCGGGGGACCGCAGATTTATGTCATGAGCGCGGACGGCTCGAATGTCCGCCGGCTCACCTTCGAGGGCGACTACAATGCGGCGCCAGCCTGGTCGCCGCGAGGGAACTGGATCGCGCATGTCTGTCGCACGGCGGAGCGACAGTACAAACTGTGCGTGATCACACCCGACGGGCAGAAACGCGTCCAGATTACGTCCGGTCCTGGGATCGACGACTCTCCGTCGTGGTCGCCGGACGGACGGCACCTGGTGTTTAGTTCGACTGGAGAAGGCGCAAGTCACATCTATATGATCAACAGTGACGGGACGGAGAGGGAACGTCTGTCCTCCGGCGGTACGCACCATACGTCCCCGTCCTGGTCGCCGGCGTGAGCATGACGGCGAACTTCGCAAGTCAGCGTACGAGCCGGGGGAGAACCTCAAACCAAGGAGCAAAGACAATGCAATTCGAGCACCGACTAGGATATGTGGCTGTAGTGGCCGGACTCATCCTCTTGCTCGCGCCGGGCTGCAGCAAGAAAGCGATTCAAGGTGAGACGGGGGCCCAATCGTCCGAACAGAGCGTGGTGACACCATCAACACCGGCGACCCAGGAGCCCGCCCCGCTTGCCCAAGTCCCAGCCCCGTCGCTATCTGGCTCGGGGGCGGAGCCGCTGACAGGGTTCGAACCGGTCAAACCGGGGGCCGCTCCGACGGAGGAACGTGTTGGGAGCGAAATCCAGGTCGCCAAGGCTGCCCCGACCGACACCGGCCCACGCGTGGAAGAGATGCAGAAAGAGCAACTCGCTGCCGCCAGCGCCGGGCTCAAGGACGTCTTCTTTGAGTTCGATAGCTTTAAGATCTCGGAAGAGGCGAAGGAAGCGCTCGCGCGTGACGCCGAATGGCTCAAAGTCAATCCGAGCAAGCCCCTTGCGATCGAAGGACACTGCGATGAACGCGGCACGCAGGCCTACAACCTCGTGCTCGGCGAGAAACGCGCCAAGGCGGTGCGGAGCTACTTGGTGGAGCTTGGAGTGAAAGCGAGTCGCCTGACGGTCGTCTCGTACGGAAAGGAGCGGCCGTTCTGCAAGGAGCATGACGAATCCTGTTACCAGCAAAATCGTCGGGGCCACTTGATACTCCGTACGCAGTAACGAACGGCAGGGTCCGTGAGGGGATGAGTCAAAGGGGAAGGCGCTGAGCATGCGGGAAGGAGGTCAGACGGTTCGCCTGCGGACTGGGCGGCACATCGCGTGCCTCCTTCTCGCCGTGCTGCTTCCGGGTTGCCTCGCCCAAAAGGCGGAGTTAAAACAGACCAAGGTGGACATGGATAAGGTGGTCAGCGAGACCCGCGCTCGGCTTAGCCAGGAGATCAGGGTTCTTCGCGATGAGGACTTTCCAGCCCTCCGAGGTGAATTAGACAAAATCGGACATCAGTCCACCACGCTGCGAAGCCGCCTGGACGATCTCGAGCATCAGACCGTCAGTCGCTTGGCCTCCCTCGAGAAGATGCAACACGAACACGTCGCCACGCTCAAGAGGGCTCAGAACGAACAGGTCTCCTCTCTCAAGGCGGATCTGGATCAGGTTCGGGAGGAGCTGGGAAAAGTGACGGCGCGTCTTGAGGCGATGAGCACGACGGTCGTGTCGCTCGCGAAATCAGTGGACGCGCGTCTGGCGGAAGGTGACAAAGCCATTGGCGCGGGCGCCGCGCAGACCCGTGCGCTGTCAGAGCAGATGGCGCAATTCGGACGGGCACTGGCGGACTTCAAGCAGGCGATGAACGGGTTGGGCGAGAAGCTCATCCAGCAAGAGGAGCAGTCACGCGAACTCACAGCCGCGCTCTCTCAGCGGACGGAAGCGCTGGCGGCCAAGCTCGAAGCGGATGCCAAGGCGACGGCGTCCCATCTGGCCGACGTCAACAAGAGCGTGGGGTCGGTCGTCAAGGCGTTGGAGACCGTGAGCGGGACCCTGGTGGCGCGGATCGAGCAGCAGGACCGTCGCCTTGACGAACTGGCGAAAGCCGTAAACTCAAAAGGGACCAAGCCGTCGAAGCGGGCGGGGCAATCACACACCGATGGGCCAGAAACCAAGCCGGCTCAGCCGATGGATCAGCTTCCGCGGCATGAGCCGGCGGCAGACAACCCTCAATCAGCGGTGCCGAATCCGGCCGGTGATTCGGCCGGGGACAGCGACAAGGACGCGTACGAGCAGGCTCTGAACGCATTCAAACAAGGCGATCTGGACGGAGCGATGAAGGGTTTTTCGGGATTCCTGGTCCAGCACCCCGCCTCTCGGCTGGCCCCCAACGCGCAGTACTGGCTGGGGGAATGCTATTACGGGAAAAAAGAGTTCGAGCAGGCGATTGAGGCGTTTGACCGCGTGAAGCTGGATTATCCGACCAGTGACAAAGTTCCGGCCGCGCTGCTGAAGAAGGGTTTCGCCTACCTCGCCCTCAAGGACCAGAAACGAGCTTCGTCGGCGTTGCGGCAGGTGGTGGACGCCTATCCCAAGAGTCCGGAGGCCGGGAAGGCCTCGGACAAATTAGCGCAGCTCAAGCAAATACGATAGGCACCATGCGTCAAGCGGGTTCGTTCCCACTCTCCGCCCTCATCGGATTGTCTCTGCTCCCGCTTGTCCATGCCGGGTGCGCCAAGCACGCCGATTTTGTGGAGCTGCGGGACGACCTCCACAAGGTGGCGAGGGCTCAGGATCAGGCACACAAGCAACAACAGGAGATGCTGCGCCGTCTTCATGCGTTGGAAGGGGCCAAGGAGCCTGGCGGCCTTTCCTCCCGAATTGACGAGCTAGCCGCTCGGCTGCAAGTGCTGGAAGCTCGGCTGGCGCGCGAGGAGACTCAGCCATCACCTCCAGCTGCCTCTCAGAAGCCGGAGAGCGCCCCCGGGGAGCTGGCTCGTCAGTCCAAGCCGGCCATCCTGCCGCCCCCTCCGGAGCGAGGCCCCATCATGCCGGGCACGCCGGATGTCACGCCGACTTCAGCGTATAACCTGGCTTACAATGACTATCTGAACGGCCGGTACGAGCTGGCGATCAGCGGCTTTCAGCGGTTTTTAAAAGACTTTTCCGCAACCTCTCTGGCCCCACACGCACAATACTGGCTGGGTGAGTCCCATTACAGCATGAAGGACTATGTGCGCGCGATGCAGGCATTCGAACAAGTTTTGAATGAGTATCCACGCAGTGAAAAAGTCCCCCCGGCGTTATACAAACTGGGGGTAGCGGCGGTGGAGAGTGGCGACTCCATCCGGGCGCGCAAACACCTCAAGCGAGTGATTGAAGAGTTTCCAACCTCCGACGAGGCGAGGCTCGCCAAGAATAAATTGGCCGCGATCCGATGAGGCGCGATCGGTGCCCCACCGCCTCCGTCCAGGTGGATCCCTTCCTGACAGGCCGCCCAGGCGAGTCCTCCACGCTGCACGACCTCGTGTCGGTATCGGCTTTGGGAGCGTAACTCAGTGAGCCTCGTGGGTGTCGGCAAAATCCATGTGCTCCCGGGAGAAGTGATCAGCCGGATTGCCGCCGGCGAGGTGGTGGAACGACCGGCCGCGGTGGTCAAGGAGCTGATCGACAACAGCCTTGATGCGGGGAGCACGAGGATCACGATCGAGGTCACGGATGGCGGGCGCGGGCTGATCCGGGTGACCGATGATGGCGAGGGCATGAGCCGGACGGACGCGCCGCTGGCCTTCCAGCGACACGCAACGAGCAAGTTGCGAACGGAGCGGGACCTGTGGTCGATCAGGACCCTGGGGTTTCGCGGGGAGGCGTTGCCCAGCATCGCCTCGGTGTCGAAGGTCCGGCTGGTGACCGCCTGCCGAGGCGAGTCCGTGGGCACGCAGATGCTGCTCACCGGCGGTGCGGTTCACAAGATCGAGGAGACGGCGGCGGCCCCCGGCACACTTGTCGAGGTCACGGCTCTCTTCTTCAACACGCCGGCGCGCAAGAAGTTTCTCAAGGCGACCGCGACCGAGTTCTCTCATATCTGCCAGGTGGTGCAGCACGCCGCGCTGGCCTGGCCACGCACGCAGTTTCGGCTCAAGCACAACGGGCAAGAGGTGCTGGACTACCCCGCTGTGTCCTCCCGACGGGACCGCATCCTGCAGGTCTACGGCGTGCGGTTGCTGGAACAGATGCTCGAGGTGCGAGGCGAGCGGGCCGGGATCCGCCTTGAAGGCTTTACGGTTGATCCGGCGCAGACGCGCGCCGGACGCGCTCCCCAGGACCTGTTCGTCAACAGCCGGCCGATCAGGAACGCGACCATCGCACACGCGATCTATGATGGGTACGGGACATTCCTGGCGAAGGGACGGTACCCGCTCTTTGTGCTCTGCCTTGAGGTGGACCCGGAGCGGGTGGATGTCAACGTGCACCCGATGAAGCGGGAGGTCCGATTTGCGGATCAGGACATGATCCATAAGACGGTGAGACAGGCGATCCGGGAAGCGGTGGGTGGCGGCCATCACGAGACGGTGGTAAGCAGCCTGTCCTCGACCGCCGGGCCTCAGGGTGCGACGGCCTGGCGGTTCTCGCTGGGCGCGGAAGCCGGTCGAAGTCCTGCGGACGGTGACTTGTCAGGCGGCGACTTCGTGAGCAGCGGTCGGTCTTCGGCGCCGATGGTCGGCGAATCCTCTCCGAGCTATCTGATCGCTCCTGGCTGCGACGTGACGCCCTTGGGGCAGGTCGGCCAGACATTTCTGGTGGCCCAGGTGGGCTCGGAGTTGCAGGTGATTGATCAGCACACCGCGCACGAACGAGTCCTGTTTGAGCGATTGTGCCGGGCCTGGACGGGACAGACCGTCGAGTCCCAGCCCTTGCTGATTCCGGAACCCATTGATCTCCCACCCCATGCCGCCGCGCTCCTCCAGCGGCATCTGGCTGACCTGGAAATGCTCGGCGTCAAGATCGAGCCGTTCGGTTCGCACTCGTTTGTGATTCGCGCAGTCCCGGCTCTGCTCGGACATCTTGATTATCCCTCGCTGCTCCAGGACTTCGTCGAAGAGCTGGCGCAGTGGAACTCGGCCGCCTCGCTGGAAGCGCGCGTCCGGCCCGTGTTGGCCTCGCTGGCCTGCCACGGGGCTGTCCGGGCCGGTCGACCGATGAAACTATCGGAGATCAAGAAACTGATCGAGGAATGGGTCGGGGAAGGACTTCCGGCGACCTGCCCGCACGGCCGGCGGATCGCACTTCGCTTGCCGGCGGAGGAGCTGGCGAAAATCTTTGGGCGGATGTAGGGCGCGTGATGCGTCATGTGTAATGCGTGATGAGCAATGAGTTGTGAAGAGGCGAGCAGGATGAGCGAACCCATCACCCATGACGCACCACGCATCATGATGGAGCTGAAGCCGCTGGTCGTCGTGGTGGGACCGACGGCGGTCGGGAAAAGCCAGGTCGCAATCCTGCTTGCGAAAGCCTTGGGCACCGACGTGCTCACGGCGGACTCCCGGCAGGTGTATCGCGGCATGGACATCGGCACGGATAAGCCGAGCCTTGTGGAGCGGGAGGGCGTGCCGCACCGGCTGATTGATCTCGTGGAGCCGGATCAACCGTTCAATGTCGGCGAGTACCGCCGCCACGCCGTTGCCGAGGTCGAACGGCTGCACCGGTCGCAAAAGCTTCCGCTGGTGGTGGGCGGCACCGGTCTGTACGTCAGAGCGTTGGTCCGGGGGTTATGGGCGGGGCCGCCTGCCGACTGGGGTTTTCGGGAGCGGTTGATGCAGGAGGCGCATCTCAGGGGACCGGAACATCTGCACCGGCAACTGTCGCGCGTGGATCCTGAATCGGCCGGGCGACTGCATCCCCATGACCAGGTGAAGATCATCCGGGCGTTGGAAGTGCATCATCTGTCCGGCCGCCCGTTGTCCGGCGCTCACCGCGAGCATGCCTTCGCCGAAGCGCCGTTCGCGCCCCTTCTGATCGGTCTGGCGCGGGACCGCGAGGCGCTGTACAGGCGGATCGAGGCCCGCGTGGAGTCGCAACTGGCCAGGGGGCTGGTCCGCGAAACTCAGGGACTGCTGGCGCAGGGGTATGGACGTCATCTGGGGTCCATGAAAGGGCTGGGCTACCGACAGATCGCCGGGTATCTGGCGGGTGACTATCCGTACGAGGAGGCGGTGCGCCGGCTCAAGCGCGACACCCGCCATTTTGCCAAACGGCAGTTGACCTGGTTCCGCAAAGAGCCAGGCATCACCTGGCTGTCCGTCGGGGAGCAGGAACCAATGGAGGGCGCGGCGGCCCGAATCATGGAACTGGTGGCCCGGTTTCTTTCGAATCCACCTGCACGGTCGGACTCCGGTGCGCGAGACGGCAGGGTGGCTGTGACCGAGGCGGCGGCCAGGTCATGAATACAACGGTTCCGTGGATGGCGGAGGAGGGGGAATCGGAATGCCGAAGGTGAAAGCGCAGGCTGAGCACGCTGAGATTGCTATCATCGGCGGAAGCGGCCTGTACGATATGGAAGGGTTGGAACGAGTGCGGGAAGTGCGGCCCGCCACGCCGTTTGGGCGGCCCTCGGATGCCCTCATCGTGGGCACCCTGGATGGAGTCCGGGTGGCCTTTCTGTCCAGGCACGGTCGTGGCCATCGCCTCTCGCCGAGCGAGATCAATTATCGCGCGAATATCTACGCCTTGAAATCGGTGGGGGTCACGCGGGTGATTTCCGTGAGCGCGGTGGGAAGCATGAAGGAGGCCGTCAAGCCTGGCGACGTCGTGCTGCCCGATCAATTCGTGGATCAGACCAAGCGCCGCGTCAGCACCTTTTTCGATCAAGGGATCGTGGCGCATGTGGCGTTCGCCGAGCCGGTCTGCCGGGCGCTGGCTACGGCGTTGTGGAAGGCGGCGCGAGCAGTCGGCGCCTCGGCGCATCACGGGGGAACGTACCTCTGCATTGAGGGCCCGCAGTTCTCCACCCGCGGGGAATCGCTGCTCTACCGGCAGTGGGGCGTTGACGTGATCGGGATGACGAACCTGCCCGAGGCGAAGCTGGCCCGCGAAGCCGAGCTGTGCTATGCCACGGTGGCGCTGGTCACGGATTACGACTGCTGGCACGAGAGCGAGGAGTCGGTCACGGTGGAGATGATCCTGGCCACGTTGAAGAAAAACGTGGAACTGGCCAAACGGCTGCTCCGCGCGTCGCTGCTGGTGGCCGCGGAACCCCGGACGTGTCCGTGCGCGAAAGCGCTGGAGTATGCCGTCGTGACCGCGCCGGACCGTATTCCTGCCGGCACCAGAAAGCGACTGGCCCTGCTCCTCGCCCGACATCTCCCTCCGAGGAAAGGCACGCGGTGATGGGAAAACTCCTGGTGGTCGGCTCGGTCGCGCTGGATACCGTCCGGACGCCGTTCGGCGAAGCCAGCGAGGTGCTTGGCGGCTCCGCCACGTATTTCGCGACGGCGGCCAGCTATTTCACCAGTGTGGATCTGATCGCCGTGGTGGGAAAGGATTTTCCGGACCAGCACCTCAAATTTCTCAAAAGCCGCGGCATCGATCTGACCGGGCTCGAACGGCGGGAAGGCGACACCTTTCGCTGGACGGGAGAGTATACGTACCAGTTGAACGAGGCCCACACGCTCGACACCCGCCTGAACGTGTTCGAGACCTTCCGCCCCAAGATTCCAGACCGGTACCGTTCGCCTGCCATGCTGTTCCTGGGCAATATTGACCCGGAACTGCAACTGGATGTGCTCCGGCAGGTCTCGCGCCCCCGCCTGGTGGCGTGCGACACGATGAACTTTTGGATCGAGCGCAAGCGGGGCGCGCTGTGGCGTACGTTGGAGCAGGTGGATGTGCTGGTCATCAATGACGCCGAGGCCAGAGCGCTGGGCGGTCAGCCCAACCTGGTGCAGGTCGCCAGGGACATCCTGGCGAGGGGGCCGAAGCACCTGATCATCAAACGGGGGGAATATGGGGTCCTCATGTTCGACCACAAGCAGGCGTTCGGGGCCCCGGCCTTCCCGCTTGAACAAGTGAAAGACCCCACCGGGGCCGGCGACACGTTTGCGGGCGGCTTCATGGGCTACCTGGCGGCCACCGACAATTTCTCGGAGGCGTCGATTCGCCAGGCGATCATCTTCGGGAGCGTCATGGCGTCGTTTACCGTGGAAGAATTCAGTCTTGACCGCCTGCGCGCGCTGGATTACAAAGAGATCGAAGCCCGTTTCCGCGAATTCAAACGGCTGACGCATTTTGAGGATCTTCCATAAGAAGGTGGAGGGCATGCGGGATGTCTACGTGGTCATTCCGGCGGGCTGAACAATCAACCGTCTCGCGTTCGCGTCACCCGCGAGGCCACGGCAGGCAAGCATGGCGTTTCCTGGTGATGTCCGTCTGCCTGCTGGGTCTCATGGCCGGCTGCGTCACCGAGGAGAAAATCAAAAAAGCCAACGGGCATTACCAGGAAGGAGTCGCGAACCTGGAAAGCGACCGCCAGCAGGCCTTTGTGTCGTTTCAGAAGGCGATCCAGTTCAACCCGAAGCATAAAGAGGCCCGCTATTACCTGGGGCATCTCTATGCGCGTCAGGGAAAATACAAGCTGGCGGAAGAGCAGTTTCGGGAACTGCTCCGGACCTATCCAGATTATTCCGAAGCCCATAACTACCTGGGGCAGGTGCTGGCAGCGCAGGATCAATGGCAGGAAGCCATCCGCTCCTACCGTCAAGCCTTGAGCAATCCGTTGTATGAGACGCCGGATATCGCCCTGTTTCACCTTGGGAGGGCCCTGGCGCACGAGGGTGATATGGAGGCGGCCGCCCAGGCCTTTGAGGATGCGCTGCTCATCAGGCCGCCCAACGTCCCCCCGGCGCAGATCCAGCTCGAGCTGGGACGGGCGTATTACAAGCTGGGGTTCGACACGAAGGCCCGGGAGGTGCTCCTGCGGGTGACGAGTCTGGATAAGGGGGGGGAATATGCTGCGGCGGCCGACAAGTTGCTGGAGAGGTTGAGACCTTGAATAAAGAGACGACAGATTCAGTCGGTGAGTTTTTCAGGCAGGTTCGCGAGACCAAGGGGTTGACGCTGGATGAAGTGGCGTCCAAGACCCGCATCCACCCCGATTTTCTAAAGGCCCTGGAAGAGGGGAATTTTGCCAAGCTTCCGGATCAGGTCTTTGCCAAGGGATTCGTGCGGTCCTATGCGCGATCCTTGGGGCTGGATGAAGAGGACGCCATGCGCCGTTTTACGGACTCGGCCGGGGCGTTCTACAACAAGCAAGGGGAGCTGGAGCGTCTGAGGCTGAAGCAGGCCGAGGATGAACGACGGCGGAAAGCCAACCGCAAGGTGGTGATGGCGGCAGTGGGGGTCGCATTGCTCGGCCTGATCTTGCTCTTGACCAGGGAACAGTCCGCCGTCGTCACCAATCACGCGACGGTGGAGTCGGAGGGGGCGGCGCGGACTGGCCCGACTCCCGCTGCCCGGCCCTCTCGACCTCAGGCCGTGCGGGAGGCGACGACTGAAGGCCCCGCGGCCGGTCCCTCTTCTGTGCGGCCGGAAAGCGGTCAGGCTGCTGGCTCGGAAGCGAGTGTCCAACCACCCACGCCGGAGCCGCCTCCGGCGCCAGCGCCGGCCGAACGCACGGAGTCGGCGCCGCTGGCGGCGGCCCCAAGCGAGCCGTTGGGCGGGCTTCCTCGCGAGGCGCCTTCACCGCGGAATCCGCCGCTCATCCTGGATCTGGAAGCGCAGGAACTCAGTTGGGTCGTGGTGCAGGTGGACAACGGCAGCCCCACCGAGGCCTTGCTCCGCCAAGGCGAGCGAGTCAGATGGAAGGCGTCGGATCGGTTCGTGCTGACGCTGGGCAACGCGGGGGGCGTGCGCGTCGAGCTCAACGGGAAACCGCAGGGACCGTTCGGCCCGAGCGGAAAAGTGGCCCGGGATATTGTGCTCAAGCGGTGAAGGGGTGTGGGTTCGCCAGGGCTGTGCGCTCCTGCGCCTTCAGAGCGACCCTTCCATGGCGCTTTGGAGTGGAAGCCTTCCAGTGTTCCCGTCGCCATGGTCTACGACCATGATGCGGTGGTCAGTACCGGCTTTCCTTCTCCAGACGCCGGGAATAGCATTGAAGCCACCCGGCCGGCTCACCGACTCGCCGGACTCTGTTTGGCGACCACGCTCCCTCCCCTTGACGCATGACGAACGGCATCCCTTCTGGCTCTTTGATTGAGCAGGCGGTCGCGTATCTCAAGTCCCGTCTGCCTGCCCGGCCCACTGTGGGGCTCATCCTAGGCTCCGGCTTGGGAGGCTTTGCCGACAGGCCGCCCACCCTGGCGACGATACCCTACGCGGACATTCCTGGCTTTCCCACCTGTTCGGTCCAGGGCCATGCCGGCCGGCTCGTCTTGACGGATCGTTGCGGCCCATGTGTCGCCATCCTGCAAGGGAGAGTGCACCGATACGAAGGCCTTCCGCTCGAGACCGTGACGCGTTCCGTGCGGGTGCTGGCCGCATTAGGTGTAGAGACCCTGATTGTGACCTGCACGGCCGGGAGCCTTGATACAGCGGAACCGGGGGACCTCATGGTGATCGAGGACCACTTGAATTTGATGGGCGACAACCCTCTTGTTGGCGTGGGCCGAGCAGGAACCGGCTCGTCCGGATTCGTCGAGATGGCAAACGCGTACGATCCGGTGTTGTGGAAGCTCGCTGAGCGTGTGGCCGGCGAGGCGAGCCTACGGCTTCATCGGGGCGTCTTGGCGAGCGTGTTAGGGCCGACCTATGAAACGGCCGCGGAAGCCGCGATGCTGCGGGCACTAGGAGCCCACGCGGTCAGCATGTCCACCGTACCGGAGGTCATTGTGGCGCGAGCGTTGAATCTGCAGGTGCTCGGACTGGCCCTGATCACCAATCGAGCCGGCGTGCCGCAGGAGCCTGGGGTCCCGCATCAGCAGGTCATCGCCACCGCGGAGAGCCGCGCCACGGCCGTCGGAGCCGTGCTGGAAGGCGTCCTCAGACAGCTTGAAACGGCAGCACGAGAGGCGTCCAGGTTAGCTTGACAAGTATTGAAAAGCGTTGCTATATTGGCGACCGCTTTTCACAGCCTGGATCGCGGCGGGGAGAAGGGCTGTGCCGGGGCATCCACAGCGAAAGAGTTCGTAGGCGCCATCGTAATTCTTACCAATTTTTGACCTAACAAAAAGGAGGAACCGTGATGGGTTATGTTGTTAGGACTGCCGGTCTCTTGACCGCACTGATGTTTATCGCGGCCACCGCAGTTGTGGCCGAGGAGCGGGATCCGCTGATCCCCAGAGTTCCCAAGGACCAGATTGTTGAGGCCAAAGCGACCAAGAACCCGATCGCGAACACACCGGAGAATATCGCGAAAGGAAAGGCGTTGTTCGAGGGGAAGGGCACTTGCTTCAACTGCCACGGCAAAGAGGGGAAGGGAGATGGCCCGGCCGGCCAGATTCTGAACCCCAGCCCGCGGAACTTCACGAACTGCAAGTTCCACAAGAAGCGCAAGGACGGCGAGCTGTTCTGGGTGATCAAGAACGGGAGCCCGGGAACGGGGATGGTGCCGCTCATTCCAGCCGCGATTAACGAAGAAGAGGCCTGGACCATCATCAACTATGAGCGGAGCTTCTGCAAGAGAGAATCAGAGTAGTTCTCTGCCTGCGCGGGATTGAGGAAGAGCAGAGGGGGACCACCCCCCTCTGCTTTTTTTCCACCCCGGAGGGGAAACAACTCCGGCCGGGGTTACCGCCGATCCGAAACGATCGCCGCTGACGGTTTGGTCAGCATGAGCCCGGCGGACTTGCTCGTGGGTGAGATCGCAGGAGATACCAGCGGGCGCTGCTCCTGGTTGAACTCGCTTTTGGCCGCGGACGGCACTGCCTGCCCAAGAAACGTGGCCAGCTCGCCGAGCGTGACCTCTCCATCCCGGTTTGAATCCGCCTCGCCCTTCAGCCCCCTCAACAAGTAATAGGTAAACAGTCCATGGCGGAGCTTCTCCGGTTCAAGGCCGGACTGCAGGCCCGTCGTGCTGATCAGTCGTACGATGTCCCGCCCGCCCGCGTCCCACTGGGGCGCCTTGCTCTTGGATCGTGTGTCTCTACCCAGCCGCGACACCGAACCGTCAAAGATGAGCAGGGTGTGTCGCGTTTTCAAGGTGGTGAGCGCGGCTTGCAGCTCCTTGAGCGGGTAGAACCTCGATGCGGAGGTTCCTCCCTCGTAAGGAACCAAATAGGTCTCGCCGGATGGCGCCACCATGGCCTGCCCGGCGAAGTAAACGATCACGACCGAGTCGGCGGTCACGCGCGGCGGCAGCCAGTCTTGGAGGGCTTCCTCGATGTCGGGCCGCAACGCTTTCCGATCTTGCAGCACCCGCACGTTGGCGGCGGGGATCCCTCCCAGCGCCTGAAAATAGGCTGCCACCAGTTCGGCGTCACGGGCCGCATACTTGCGCGCAGGGGGGCGCTGATCGCGATATGCCCCGATTCCGATCGCGACGAGGTGGGTCTCGGGACGCTGGAATCCCGCCGAAGCGGCAGGAACCTGGTCCACGTTGTCGTAGAGCCCTGACGCCGCTTGAACACCAACTCCCCCCGCGGGTCGCATCGCAACAACGAGGGTCTGCGCCGCCGGACTTCCGCCGCCGGACGCCTCAGAGACCGAGACCGAGAGTTCGGCCCGTTGCGCGGGCACCGACTGGGGCAAGGTCGCCGAGAATTCAACAGACCGGGACTCGCCTGGCCGGAGTGCGCCGACCGGCAAGGTGGTGGCGGGAAACTGGGCGATCACGGCAGGGGTTCCGGCCAGAGTGACCGAAACGCCGCTGGCGGCGCCGACGCCGGTATTGACCAGGTCAACGCGCACCCTGACCCGCTCGCCGCTTTCCAGAACCAGGTTGCCGTTCTCATCCAGAATGGTGGCCTTGAACGAGAGGGCCGGGACTCCTGGCGACGGGGGCTGTCCTGGTTCTTGAGGAGAACCCTGACCGGCCTGCGCGGCCTGGCTGCCCGGATCCAAGAGGGCGCGTGCTTCACGGGCGAACTGGATAGCAACAGCCACGGTCGTGTCATAAAGGAAGGCATCCATAGAGGCGTACTCGCACCGCTTCTGCGTCGGCTCGAGCAGGATTCTCTCGCGTCGTGTGGTTTTCAGGGGGCGCTCCTGGAGAACTTTGCCGGACGGGTCCCGAAAGACCACCACGGCTTCCACCGTGAGTTCGGCAGGCAGGCGGTCATAGACGTTGTCCGTCCGGAGCTCCAGCCCCGACTGCTGCAGCGCAAATCGAATCTCCACGTCGGGCTTGACGTTCACAGGAGCGGACCCGGGGAATGAAACGGTCTGGAAAGTCTGGTTGGCGGCCTGGAGCAGGTTGGATTCCAGCTCGGCGCCGAGCCTGAGTTCCCGCGGCGAGTTACAGGCGTCGGAATACTTCAAAATCGCATTGGACAACGACGGGTCGAATTCGATTTTGGCCGAGACGGGAAGCCTCGGCCCCATGTCAGGAATGGTGGCCCTCCCGAAGCCGGCGGCCAATTTCTCGCATCCCGCTAAGAGTGTGGCCAGAAGAACGACCGCCAGGACTGCGCCCAATCCGACGCAGGCTCTCTCTTTGTTCAGAAGAGCGGGGACGGGCTGGTTCATCACACTTTGCACTGCATGCCCCCAACGGTGTTCGGACGGTTGGCTGCCTAGACTTGGGAAGCCACCGTACAGAAATTGGCGCAAAAATGCAACCGACCAATCACGAGCTTGCCAGGGTTGGCAGGCTCGTTTATTCTAAGACCCCGTTCCCGAAGCAGACTGCAAGCATCGCAGCGACGCGCGAGACGGGCTGTTCACTCGGCGAGGCCTCCATGTTGGTGTTGGGCCTTTCAAATATGCGCGATGCAGCCGCCGCGCTGGTTCACAACGGGCGCACCCTGGCCGCGGCTGAAGAGGAGCGGTTTGTCCGGATCAAGCACGTCACGGCCTTGCCGGTGCACGCCATTGCGTATTGCCTCCGGGAAGCGGGCGTGCGGCTCGACGAGGTGGACGAGATCGCGGTGCCCTGGAAGTATTGGGTGCTCGGGCGCCGGGCCGCCCTGGCGCTGGGCGCCATGGTCCGGTCTCCGACGTTGTTCCGGGTGAAAGGGCAACGCAGTCTCGAGCGGCTGGGGCAGGAGTGGACCGAACTCGCGTTCCTCGCCTGGAAACTGCGCGCGCAGTTCGGGCCTGGCCGGTATCGGCCGGTCTACCTCGATCATCATCTCTGTCATGCTGCCAGCACGTTCCTCGTCTCCCCGTTCGAGCGTGCGGCGATCCTGGTGGTGGATGGAGCCTCGGAAGCCCACACCGCCATGCTGGCCGTCGGGGAGGGGAAGACGATTCGGGTCCTGAAGCGGATCAACCTCCCGCATTCGCTTGGGCAGTTTTACTCCGCGATCACCGCCTTCCTCGGGTTTCGTCCGGAGCACGACGAATACATCGTGATGGGGTTGTCCGCCCACGGAGAATCCAGGTTTGCTCCAGTCCTGCGCGAGAAGATCCTGCGACTGCTCCCGGCCGGCGAGTTTCACCTGAACACCCGGCTGTTCGACTTTCATCTGGCGCGGGTCGGGATTTTTCTCCCGGCATTGCAGAGCCTGCTGGGACCGAACCGGCTGCCCGGTGAGGAGCTCACGCAGCGCCATCGCGATATCGCGGCCAGCGCGCAGCTCGTGCTGGAAGAGGCGATGCTGCACCTGGCGCGGCACCTCCGGCGTCTGGCCGGAGCAGAGCATCTGTGCCTGGCTGGCGGCGTAACCTACAACTGCGTCGCCAATAGCCGCATCCGCCGCGAGTTGGACTTCAAGCAGGTCTATGTCCAGCCGGCCGCCGGAGATGCGGGGACCGCCTTGGGCGCGGCGCTCTGGCTGTCCAGCCGACGCGATGGATTGCCGCGACGGGAAGTCATGCGGGACGCCTACCTGGGGCCCCAATTCAGCGAGGAGGAGTGCCGGCGCGCTCTCGAGAGCGCCGGCCTGACCTACCAAGCCCTCCCCGAAGAGGCCCTCTGCGACCGCGCGGCGGCGGAGCTGGCGCGTGGCCGTCTGGTGTTTTGGTTTCAGGGGCGGATGGAGTGGGGGCCGCGGGCCCTGGGCAATCGGAGCCTCCTGGCCGACCCGCGGCGGGAGGATATGCGCGAGGTGATCAATACCAAGGTCAAACACAGGGAGCCGTTCAGGCCGTTCGCGCCGTCGGTTCTGGAGGAACGTGCTGCGGACTACTTCGATGTCTCCTCGCCGTCGCCCTTCATGCTGTTCACGTATCCGGTGCTGCCGTCGGCCAAAGGGGTGATTCCGGCCGTGGTCCACGTGGACGGCACGTCGCGCATCCAGACCGTGGACCGGGAAACCAACCCACGATTCAGGAAGCTGCTCGAAGCCTTCGACCGGCACACCGGCGTACCGGTCCTCTTGAACACCTCCTTCAACGTCAACGAACCGATTGTCTGCAGCCCGGACGAAGCGATCCGGTGTTTTCTGCGGACCGAGGTGGAGTGGCTGGTGCTCGGTCAGTTGCTGGTCGGAAGACCTTGTCCCAGGACTTCGTCAACAGTGATGCGTGATGAGTTATGAGCTGTTCTTCACCCATAACCCATAACGCATGACCCATCACGAGACAACTGCTTCTCGCCCTCCCTTTCCGGCCTTTGACGCGCTCCTTCTTGTCTTCCTCCTGAACCTGGTTCTCCAGCCCCTCGTGGAACCCGACTTCGGCTGGCACCTGCGGACCGGCCTCGACCTCCTGAGAAACGGGTGGCGTCTGCCCGCCACCGATCCGTATTCCCATACCATGCCCGACTGGCCCTGGGTGGAGCATGCCTGGTTGACGGACGGCTTGCTCGGCTTGATCTACACGGGCCTCGGATCCGTCGGCCCGTTGGGGGTGATCCTGTTCTTTGCGGGTGTGACGGTGAGCGCCTTTTTCGTGATGGCCGGACTTGCGCAAGCGGGCCGGACGCACAAACTCTTGGCCGTCGCTGGCGCACTCTGGGTCGCGCTGCCGTTCCTTGGCGCACGCACCCAACTGGTCACTCTGTTGGGCCTGGCGGTGGTGCTCCGGTGGTGCTCCCGCTATCTCGCCGGGGGTATGGCTCATCTCTGGGTCATTCCCCCCTTGTTTCTGCTCTGGGCAAATCTTCACGGAGGCTTCACGGCGGGGCTGTTCGTCCTGGCGTTGATCATTCTGGCTTCGACGACCATCCGCCTGCTCATCAGCCGCTGGCCTTCCCTGTCCGATCGCCTGGATGAACCGACCCCGGCCTGGGCGCACATCGGGCATCTGGCGCTGATCACCGGCCTGGCCGCGCTGCTGACGCTGGTGAATCCCTATGGCTGGCGCCTCCACGGCGAAATCTACTCGTCGTTGTCCGATCGGTTCATGCTCGAGACCCTGCACGAATGGCAGCCCGTCTCGCCGGGCAGCCGCGCCGGGGCGCACTATGCGGGATACGTGGCCGCGCTGGGGGTCGCGCTGATGTTCTTGTATCGGCGCCGTGAACCTGTTCGCTGGACGATCCTGGCGGTGTTCGTGGGGCTGTCGCTGAGGCACTGGCGCAATGTGCCGTTCTTTCTGCTGATCAGCGTTCCTCTGTGGGCGGAGATGTTGGCCGAACTGACGTCATGGCTCTCGGCGCGTTTCAGGACCCTGGTCCAACATCAGAAGCGGTGGCTCTTGGCGGCCTCCCTCGCCGTGGCGCTCGGGATCGGGCTGCTCGGTCCCGATCATCTGAAGCGGGTAGTCCAATCAGGTCTGGCGCCGGCAGAATTCTTTCGGGAGACCGAGTACCCCATTGAGGCGGTGCAGTGGGTTCAGGCGCATCGAGACCGCGTCGGTACGCAACTCTACAACGACTACGGCTTCGGCGGGTTTCTGCTCTGGTGGCTGCCGAACGAAAAAGTGTTCATCGACGGAAGGATGCCGGCCTGGAGAGTCGGGGACCGTCGGATCTTCTACGACTACATCGCTTTGACCAACTGGGAGCCTCCCGCATTGGGGGTGCTGCAGAAATATGACGTAGATTGGGCCATCGTGGAACTCGGGAATCCGCTCAATCGGGCCCTGGCCAGCCAAGGGGACTGGCAAGAGATTTACAAAGATACCAAGGTGAGCATTTACGTGAAGCGGCCGAAGTAATGCCGAAGTAATGATGAATGGTGAAGGCTGAACGATGAATGATGGAGTGATCATGAACGATCATGTTTGTGTTTTTGGCCGCCTTGTTCGTTCCGCATTCATCGTTCATCATTGAACCTCTGTGATGGGGGCGTAGCGGCCGCGCGCATAGTTGCGGCGCACGGCGAGCAGCTCGCGGAGCATGCACAGGCCGTCGCGCAGGACCCTCACCTTCGAACCCGGCTGGTCGGCCCAGTTGATCGGCACTTCGGTGATGCGGTAGCCGCGGCGCTGGGCGATATAGAGCAGTTCCAGGTCGAAGCCATAGCCGTTGACGCAGGCCACCGAGAAGAGATCCCGAGCGACAGGTGCCCGGAACAGCTTAAAGCCGCATTGCGTATCCGTCACGCCGCGGATGCCCAGTCCGCGAACGATCCGATTGAAGAGGTTGCCGAGCACGGTCCGGTGCCACCGGGCTCTCACAGTGTAGCGGCTGTCGTGCGAGGCCAGGAAGCGGGATCCGATCGCGATATCCGCTCCTCCTTTCATGGCTGCCTCGAGGCGTTCCAGTTCTTGAATTGGGGTGGCGCCGTCCGCGTCCGCAAAGAGAAGCACCTTGCCCCTCGCCTCTCTCATTCCACGGCGGACCGCGCCGCCTTTGCCCGTATTCCGGGGCAGCCGAAGGAGGCGGACCGCCGGATCACGGGCTAGGAACTGCTTGACCAGAGCGGCGGTTTCATCCAGGCTGCCGTCGTCCACAACCAGCACTTCAAAGGAAGTGCCGCGTTGCCTGAGATAGGCGGAGATGTCCCTGAGATAGGGAAGGATTCGCGCTGCTTCGTTGTACGCCGGAATGATGATCGAGAGATGAATCGTCTGAGTCTGGGAAGGCGCGGTCACGCAGGCTCCTTCATCCATCACCGTCGAGAGACCGGATGGGCGCACGTGGGCGCCACCCTACCCCGCAACGCCTGAAGATTGCAAGATTTCCCGGGGACCTTGACAGATCCGCCCCGCTCAGGCGAACGTATAGACATAGCAGCGAACTGATTCACCAGGAGGTGGATCATGCACCGTCTGTCCGCCGGCCTCTTGTTGTGCCTCCTCAGCCTCTCGGCTTGCGCTTCCATGGTTCCGCCCAGCCGTCTGGCTGAGTACATGGGCCCGCAGGCGGTGAGCGAGTCCTTGTCTGTTGCCGCCTTGCCCGAACAACGACCGATCCGAGCCGGCCTCGTGCTGATCGCGGACACCACGGCGCCCGATGCCGCACCGGCCCTGCCCGATGAAGCGTTGCTCCGGATGGCCGAGTCGCTCAAGGAACAATTCGGCCAGTTCCTGCCGATCGCCATTGATAAGATTATCCCGGCCGACGGCATCAAGCCCGGTGGCGACGCGACCCAGTTCAGCGAGTTGGGCAAGAAACACGGGGTGGACTACCTGGCGGTGGTCGTGGCCTCCAGCACCGAGCAGGAATATCCGCTCATGGTCTTTCTGGGATGGCATTCCCACATGCAGCCCGGCTTGCGGCGCGACAACTGGTCGTTGGTGGAACTGGCGCTGGTGGATGTGAAGAACGGGCGGGTGCTGCTCCGCGCCGAGGGACGTGGCTGGGCGACGCTGGATCGGCCCATGGCGCCGGGCATCAACCAGTGGTATCCGGTGATTTGGCGGCGTCCCCAGGACCCTAACTGGCGCTGGTGGCCGCCGACCTACGCGGGAGCGCCTCATACGTTGCGGATCATCTCGATGCATGAAGCGGTGAAACGCCTGGTGCTGAATCTGCAAGATGCCTGGATTCAACAGCGCCAGGCGGAACTGACACCGGCGCGCGGCTAGCGCCGCAGCACCGACCGGTGTTGCCAGGTTTCCCAGGCGCAAGGAATTTGTGATCCGTGTTCCCCTGCCGGACCCGTTGTCTTGGCCACCGGCGTGGGTTTTTTGCCTTTGAAGGCGGGTGAGTGGTTGGTGTAGAATAACTGGCTTAGCTCCTTGAAAAAGTGCTGGGAACGCGTTGGATGGAGAACGTTGACAGGCCGAGTAGGACGAGCGGTTGGGTTGAGGGTTTATCATGCAGAAGGGGAACGAATCCATGATGCATTATCGGATCGGGCGGTGCAGCACAATGCTCGCAGTCGGAGCGATCATTCTTACGGCTCTCATGAGTCTAGCCGGCGGGTGGACGGCGCTGGATGTCCAGGCCGCGGTGCCTCCGGCGCTGGCCCAGGGTTTTTCCGACATCGTTAAAAAGGTCACCCCGGCGGTGGTGAATATCGCCGTGACGGGAGTGGAGGGCCGTCGAGAGGGAGGGCCCAGGCGGCCATTGCCGCCCGGACCGTTCGGAGGGCCGCCCGGCGAAGAACCGCCCGGGACGGAGCCGCCCGTTCCGCCTCCACCGGGACCTCCGGGGGGCCCTCCTGGCCGTCCGGATCAGAGTGCAGGGTCCGGGGTGATCGTTGATCCACACGGGCACATCGTCACCAACAACCACGTGGTCGAAGGCGCCTCACAAATCACCGTCACGTTGAGCGACAGGCGTGAATTCCCCGCTAAAGTGGTGGGGACCGACCCCAAGACCGATCTGGCGGTCATCAAGATTGAAGTGGAGAATCTGCCCTCGCTCAAGTGGGCCGAGTACGAGAAGCTGCAGGTGGGCGATCTGGTCCTGGCGGTCGGGAGCCCGTTTGGCCTGAGCTCGACCGTCACGCTCGGCATCATCAGCGCGCTCGGTCGAGGAAACGTGGGGATCGCGGACTACGAAGACTTTATCCAGACCGATGCGGCGATCAATCCGGGCAATTCAGGCGGCGCCTTGGTGAACACCAACGGCGAGTTGATCGGCATTAACACCGCCATCTTCTCCAGGACCGGCGGGTCCGAAGGCATCGGGTTCGCGATTCCCAGCAGCATCGCGCTGGACATCGTGGACAGCCTGATGAAGACGGGCAAGGTGGTGCGGGGATGGATGGGAATCGCGATTCAGGAAATTACGCCGGCGTTGGCCAAGTCGTTCAAGATCCCGGAGCAGCGCAAGGGCGTGCTGATCAGCGACGTGAACGAGAACGGCCCCTCCTCGGCGGCCGGCCTGAAGCGGGGCGACGTGATCATCGGGTTCGATGACAAGGAAATCCAGAACGTGAGCCAGCTTCGGAACATGGTGGCGCGCACGCTGGTCGGGCGCAGCGCGAAGGTCAAGGTGCTGCGGGACGGCAAGGAGCAAATCATCACGGTGAAGATCGGCGAGCGGCCGTCCGATGAGGTGCTGGCCCGTCGGGAGCCGGCCGCGCCCGCTCCGGAAGCCATGAAGCCGCCGGACAATGTCCTGGCGGCGCTGCGCGTGCAGGGGCTCGACCCCGCGACGATGAGCCAGCTCAACCTGCCCAGCAAGACCACCGGGGTGGTCATCAACCACGTCGAGCCAGGAAGTCCGGCGGAGGCGGCCGGGCTGCAGCGGGGCGATGTCATCCAGGAAGTGAACCGCGAAGTCATTAAGAGCCTGGAGGATTACCAGCGGGCGTCGGCCAAGGTGAAGAAGGAAGAGATGGTCGTGCTGCTGTTGAGCCGGCAGGGCAACAACCTGTTCGTTGCGGTCAATCCGAAGTGAAGTAGGAATCTGTTGATTGGTTGATTTGATGATTGAGTGAATGGAAGGCAGGCGATCCGTCCGGTCTCCAATCAACAAGTCAACAGATCAACAAATCAACAAATCTGGCATTTCTCATGGCTGGCTTGAAGAGTTTTCAGAAGTGGCTGCAGGACTCGGTTCTTGCGCCGCTGGAAGACAAAAAGATGCCGGTCATGGAGCACCTCGTCGAGCTCCAGGTCCGGCTGACCCGCGCAGTCATCGCCACGGGGGTGGTGTTCGTCGCCACCTTTTTCTATGCCGACACCTTAGTGCAGTGGTTGCGAATCCCGCTCCAGAACATGTTTGTGCCGGGAAAGCTTCAATGGGTTCCCACCGACCTGCCGGTTGTCCCGTTCGTGTTCCTCGCGCCGGCCGAGGCGCTCTGGCAGAACGTGAAGGTCGCCGGGCTGTTCGCGCTCGTCCTTTCCACTCCATACATCCTGTGGGAAATCTGGCAGTTCGTGGTGCCGGGCCTGCACGTCCAGGAACGTCGGTTCGTGGGACCGTTTGTCCTGCTTAGCACGGCGGCGTTCTACGCCGGGATTCTGTTTTCGTTCTTCTTCGTGTTGCCGTTTGCGCTGAATTTCCTGGTCTCCTATGGCGTCAATGCCGGCTTCATCCCCCAGCTCTCGATCGCCCAATACGTGGGATTCGCGCTCTGGTTCCTGCTGGTCTTCGGGCTGATCTTCGAGGTACCGCTGGCTCTCACGCTGATGGCCAAGCTGGGCTGGGTGGATGCGCCGTTCCTCAAGCGCTACCGCAAGTGGGCGTTCCTGGGCGCGTTCGTGGTGGCCGCAATCCTGACGCCCACACCGGACCCGTTTAATCAGTGCTTGATGGCGCTGCCGATGTATGTGTTTTACGAGGTCGGGATCGTGGGCGCCGGCATCTTCGGGAAAAGAGTGCCTGCTGCCAGTCCGGCGCCTGTGGCGAGAGCCTCAGGGGGCGGGACGGGCATGCTGAAGCCGATGCCGGCCAAGCCGGCGGTGGCGGCCGAAGAACAGTATGTGGGCGTACCCCACGCCGGCCGTCGAAGTTGAAATATGAGAGCGAGCAGCGAATAGCGAACAGCTTGGCGCATGGGATTGCCCGCGACTGGTTTCCTGCTCGCTGTTAGCTATTAGCTTCGATGTTAAACGTCGCCGTGCTGGTGGTCAGCAGCAAAATCGCGTCGGGTGCGGAGCCCGATCAGGGACGGCAGGAGATCGAGCGAATGGTCGGCGAGCTGCCCGGCAAGGTGGTGGCCTACAATACCGTGCCGGACGATCGGAAGGCGATCCGCGACCGGCTGATCAGGCTGTGCGAGGACTTCGACCCCGATGTCATCCTGACGATGGGAGGGACCGGGGTCCGGCCCACCGACTGGGCGCCGGAAGCGACCCGCGATGTCGTCGACAAGGAAGTGCCTGGCATCGGGGAAGCGATGCGGCAGGAGAGCTTAAAGAGAGTGCGAACCGCGATGCTGTCGCGCGGCACGGCGGGAATCTTCGGGACCACCCTGATCGTCAATCTGCCCGGGAGCCCCAAAGGGGCGAAGGAAAATCTGGCGGTCATCCTGCCGGTGCTGGAGCATACGGTGGAGAAGATTGCGGGACGAAAGGCCGGTTAGCGGAAACGCGTCAATGGTCAACCGTCAACGATTCACGAAGAACGTGTCAGCGAGCGAAACACAGGAGGCATCATGCCGGGCGAATTGAAGGTCATCCAGCATCCGGGGTCCGGCAGCGGCGGCGATGCCTGTACCTATATGTGGGCCTGCGCCATTTGCGACGAGAACGAGACCTGCCAGAAGGACAAGGAGGGGCACAGTCGCTGGCTGGTCGCGAAACGGATGGAGCGGATCGAGCACAAGGTCCTGATCATGAGCAACAAGGGCGGGGTGGGGAAGAGCACCGTGACCACGAACCTCGCCGTGAGCCTGGCGCTGAAGGGGTACGAGGTGGGCATCTGCGACATGGATATCCACGGCCCCAACATTCCCAAGATGGTCGGGGCGGAAGGCCAGAAACTCAAGATCAGCACCACCGGCGGGATCATTCCCCACCAGGCCTACAATCTCAAGATCGCCTCGATGTCCTTCCTCCTCCAGAATTCGGACGATCCCATCATCTGGCGCGACGCTTACAAGTACGAATTCATTAACCAATTGCTGGGCGGTGTGGAATGGAATGACCTGAATTTCCTGCTGGTGGATCTGCCGCCAGGGACCGGCAACGAGTCGGTGACCACGATTGATCTGATCCCCAACGTGAGCGGAGTCGTGATCGTTACCACGCCGCAGGAAGTGGCGCTCCTGGACTCACGCAAGTCGGTGTCCTTCGCGAAGGACAGTGAGATTCCGATCATCGGCATCGTGGAAAACATGAGTGGCCTGGACTGCCCGCATTGCGGCCAGCATATCGAGGTGTTCAGGAAAGGCGGCGGCGAGACCTCCGCGGCGGATATGGGCGTGCCCTTCCTGGGCCGGATCCCGCTGGACCCCGAGGTGGTGACGCAGAGCGATGCGGGCGAGCCGTTCGCGATGTTCTATTCCGACACTCCCACCGCCGAAGCGTTCCACTCCATTGCCAACAAGGTGGACCAGTTCTGCAAGAAGAGCGGCTCGCTGCTGCGGATAGCTCCAAAGCGGCACTAACAAAAGGCATGGGCTATAGGCGATGGGCTATAGGTAGGGCATTCTGACCTCTCGCCTCTAGCCCCTGGCCTTTCGCCTGGCAGGTAAGACCATGGAAGGACTCACCCTTCTTCATGACGCGCAGAAAACGGTCCTGGCGGCCGCCCTGCCGCTGGGGCTCGAGAAAATCGGGCTGCTCGAGGCGCTGGGCCGCGTGCTGGGCGAGGACATCATCGCATCCCGGGACAACCCGCCGTGGGACAACTCGGCCATGGACGGCTTCGCGGTGCGCTGGGAAGACATCAAGCAGGAGCATGCGATCACGAAGCCGGTCGTGCTCAAAGTGATCGAAGACGTGCCGGCCGGCAAGGTGGCGACGAAAATGGTCGGCTGCGGCCAGGCGATCCGGATCATGACCGGCGCGCCCATCCCCAAGGGGGCCGATACGGTCGTGAAAGTGGAGGAGACCGAGCCCGCCGAGGACTCAGTCCGGATCTTCAAGCAAGTGGAGCGCGGGGCGAACATCCGCCCGCAAGGCGAAGACGTCAAGAAGGGCGACTGCATCATCGCCAAGGGCACGCAACTCCGACCGGCCGAGGTCGGGATGCTGGCCATTCTCGCCAAGTCCTTTGTGTTGGTGTATCAACGGCCCCGGGTGGCGATTCTCTCCACCGGTGATGAGCTGGCTGATTTAGATGAGCGCTTCGACGAGACCAAGATCGTCAACTCCAACAGCTACGGAATTGCGGCGGCGGTCCAGGAAACCGGCGGCATTCCCATGCTGCTCGGGATCGCCAAGGACCAGCCGGCGGCCTTGAAGGAGAAGATCGCGCACGGCCTGAATGCCGATATCCTGGTGCTGTCCGGGGGCGTCTCGATGGGCGATTACGATTTCACCAAGGCGGTGTTCAAGGAGCTGGGCGCGGAGATGAATTTCTGGAAGCTGGCGATCCGGCCGGGGCAACCGCTGGCGTTCGGGAAGATCAAAGGCAAGCTGGCCTTCGGGCTGCCGGGCAATCCGGTCTCCTCCATGGTGACGTTCGAGCAGTTGGTGCGGCCGGCGCTGCTCAAGATGTCGGGCCACCGGAGCTACGGGCGTCCGGTGGTGCAGGCCGTGTTCCAGGAGAAGTTCTCGAAGCGTCCGGACCGGCGGCATTTCCTGCGTGGGATCTTGAGCATGGACAACGGCGTGCTGAAAGTCCGGACAACGGGCGATCAGGGGTCGGGGATCCTGACCTCGATGGTGAAAGCGAACGGCCTGA
This sequence comes from Nitrospirota bacterium, assembly GCA_016207025.1. GTDB lineage: Bacteria > Nitrospirota > Nitrospiria > Nitrospirales > Nitrospiraceae > JACQQM01. The sequence goes on from JACQQM010000159.1 coordinate 34,398, forward strand.
TCGATGTGCCGGAAGAGGTCGAGCGGCTGAACCCCGGGGACACCGTGAACGTGCAGGTGCTTAGCAGCCAGTTCTGGGTCCATTAGCTGAACCCGTTTGCATGACAAGGCCAATGCCAATTCCCATCCTCTGTTTTGTCGGACGGTCCAACAGTGGGAAGACCACGCTGATCGAGCGGGTCATTCCTGAACTCGTGCGAGCCGGGTACCGCGTGGCCACGATCAAGCATGCGGGCCACGGCTTCGACTTGGACACGGAAGGGAAGGATAGCTGGCGGCACAAGCGGGCCGGCGCCAGTGCCGTGATCGTGGTGTCGAAGGGCAGCCTGGCGATGTTCTCCGATGTGCCGGATCAGATCAAGGTGGAAGAGCTGCGGGACCGGTTTATCGACCACGAGTTCGACCTGATCATCGCTGAAGGCTGGAGGAGCGAGGGGTACCCGAAGATCGTCGTCCTTCGGGACCATGTCGGTGAGGTACCGGTGTCACTGGATAGCCTTTTGGCGGTCGTGTCCAACAAGCCGGTGGACCTCGGCGTGCCCTGCCTGAACCCGGACGACATTCAGGGGGTCAGCGAGCTGATCACCCGCCATTTTCCGAAACGCCCCGAGGCATGATCCGCAGGCCCCAGGCCCTCGTCATCGGGGCGATCATCGCCGGCGCAGTGGCCCTGGGCGGAGTCGCCATCCCGCTGACCAGCCATCCAAAGTTCTGCGCAAGCTGCCATAACATCCGCCCGTCCTACGAAAGCTGGGTTGTCTCCTCGCACAAGGACGTCACCTGCGTGGCCTGCCATGTCCGGCCCGGCGTCGAGGGGTGGCTCCACGACAAAGCCTGGGCCGGTACCAAGGACGTGGCGATCTATCTCTTCGGCACCCCCACCGATGCGCACAATCTGAAGACGAGCGTGACGACCGAGGTCTGCATAAGCTGTCACCGAGCCATCTTCCGCGTGTCCGAAGTCGCCGTCCGCGATCTCCCTTTGCCGGTGAAGGATGTCGGATTGATCATGAGCCACCGCAAGCACATGGAGGCCTTCGCCAAGCGGGCCAAAGGGGAGGGCTGTACCACCTGTCACTCACAAGTGGTGCACGGGAAGCCGATCAAGGGCTATCCGATCGTGATCCCGCGGGGGCATGTGAAGGATGACAGCAAACCGTGGTATCCCGACCACCCGGAAGGTTCCTATCTTCGCACCAGAGCCCTGGCCGATTGCTTCCGCTGTCACGATGGGAAGAGCACGCATGAGGGGAAAGTCCTCAGCAAACGCTGCGAGACCTGTCACCTGCCGGAAAAAATCCAAGAGTCGTTCCTATTCCAGTAATTCGCATGCCTACTTCCATCGTTGAAGTCCGGAATCTGACGAAGCGGTTCGGCGAGTTTACCGCCGTGGACGGCGTCTCGTTCGAGATCCGCCAGGGAGAAATCCTCGGACTCTTAGGGCCGAACGGGGCCGGCAAGACCACCACCATTCAGATGCTGCTGGGCCTGATCACGCCGACCGCCGGGTCCATCCGCATGTTCGGCTTGGATCTGGCCACGCACCGCGAGACCATCCTGGGACAGATCAACTTCTCGTCCACCTATATCTCGATGCCGTACTCGCTCACCGTGGAGGAGAATCTCTGGGTCGTGGCCAAACTCTACGGGCTGACCAACATCCCGAGACACATTGATGAAGTCGTCAAGAAGCTGGAGATGGAGGAGTTTCGCAGCAAAGTCACCCGCAAACTGTCCTCCGGGCAGATGACCCGGCTCACGCTGGCCAAGGCGATTCTGACGGAACCGAAGGTGCTGTTCCTGGACGAGCCCACGGCCAGCCTCGACCCGGACATTGCGCACAAGACGCGGCATCTCCTGAAGGAAGTGCGCCGGTCGGCGGGCTTGAGCATGCTGTACACCTCGCACAACATGCGGGAGATGGAAGAGATGTCCGACCGCATCATTTTTCTCCAGCGGGGCAAGATCGTGACGCAGGGCACGGCTCAGGAGATCATGGCGCGCTTCGGCCAGTCCGATCTGGAAGACGTCTTCCTCAAGATTGCACGGGAGAAGTAGCGTGTCATGAAACTCCACCGCATCGTCGCCCTCATCACGCGCCACCTCTACCTGTACCGGCGCAGCCTGCCCCGGATGATGGAAATTTTCTACTGGCCGTTCCTTGACTTGGTGGTCTGGGGCTTCATCACGATCTACCTGATGCGGTTTCAGGGGCAACTGCCCGGCGTCGTCACCTTCTTTCTCGGGGCGCTGATCCTGTGGGACGTGCTGTTCCGCGCGCAGCAGGGGATCACGATTTCGTTCCTGGAGGAGATCTGGGCCAGAAATCTCATGAATCTCTTCGCCAGCCCGCTGAAGCCCAGCGAGTTCCTGGCGGCCACCATGGCCTTGAGCGTGTTCAAGGTGACCGCGGTCTCGATTGTGATGGTGGTCGCGGCCCTGGTGTTCTACTCCTACAACCTCTTCCTGATCGGCTTGTGGCTGATCCCCTTTGTCCTCAACCTGATCGTGGCCGGCTGGACGATCGGCGTGCTGACTACGTCGCTGATCATGCGGTTCGGGCAGGAAGCGGAGGTGCTGGCCTGGGGCATGGTGTTTCTGTTTCAGCCGATCTCCTGCGTGTTCTATCCCATCGAGGTGCTACCCCGGTGGTTGCAGGCGGTCGCTTGGGCGAATCCGGCTGCCCATGTGTTCGAAGGCATGCGGCTCGTGCTGAACCAGGCGGCGCTCCCGCTGATGCACCTGGCCTGGGCGACCGGGCTCAATCTCCTCTATCTTGCCCTCATGGTCGGCTGGTTCCACCACACATTCAGTATCTGCAAGGAGCGGGGATTGTTGGTGCGCGTGGGGGAGTAAGGGTGTGCCAGGACTCTGCGCTCCTGTGCCTCTCGGAGTGACCCTTCCGGACTCTGCCTGGCGGAATCCTTCGGAAATTCCCTCGCAGACTCGGTCAGTTTCCGCATTCCTTCCCGGCAGAGTCTCGGTGGGTGCCCCGCTCCTCCGGCGAAGTTCGCTCTGAGCCCTGGCACATCCCGCTCGCACCAAATTTTGGAAGGGGAAGTTTAGAGAAGGCGGTCGGGCCTCGCTCGTTCTCCCGCCACGCACATCAGCGCGGCATACCCCTCAAACTTTCTTGGGCTGCCGCCACCGAGGGCACGATGTTCGAATGTGTAAGCCGGCCATGCAGTCTGTGGCTTCCCCGCCATAGATTTTCGCTGGTGAGTGAGCTAGACTCCCCCCGCCCAATCCTTACAATCTGCATGAACTCCTCCAAATGGTCCGCACTGGAAACTTGAAGAAAGAAGACAGTTAAGATGAACGACGTCCTTGTCCGCATCAAAAGAGCGGTCTTAGCCGGACGGTACGCCTTCAGCGAGAAGGCACGCTTAGAAATGGAGGTGGACGGTCTGACGGAACTTGACGTGGCCGAGTCTATTCTCAACGCAGTAGCGATTTACAAGGCCATTCGTTCCACTAGTCGGTCTCGAAGCGGTAGGAAGGAACGCCTGTAAGTCATTCAGAGCACTAACCTGACTGGACTTCCCATATACTCAAAGGGTAAGCTGGTGTCAGAAGCTGGATCCGAGACTTACTATTTTCTCGTTTCCTCCAAGAGAATCCTGTAGAGGCTGCAGAGCCATGATGAAGATCACAAGCTGTCCATCCTGCGGCAGCAAGAAAGTTAGAAGAGTTCGGCGCAACTGGACCGGCGAGTTCCAAGGCCAGACTTACACGGTGCCGGGGCTTGAATTCCACGAATGCCTGGATTGCAGCGAAAAGATATATGACCGCGAAGCCATGCGGAAGATTGAAGCGTACTCCCCAGCTTTTGCAAAGACCCACGCCTGAGGCGTCGTGAAGTCAACCGGGTCTAGTCCGTAACTCGTTAGCCTCTTCTTTGCTTGGCCTCGGAGTTTTTCCCGTTCACAGCGCCGCTCGAACGGGACTTCACACGACCCCGGCCGCCTCACCGTCTCGGCGGCGCGCACAGACGTGGCGCCGGGCACCTGTTGCTCTGCGGTTGCAACGGGTGAATCATCGCGCCGTGCGCCCTCGTCCACCCACCTTCGGCGGGCCGCTCTGGTTCGGCAACGTCGGAGCGCAACTCGGCTCTGATGCACGCTCCAGCAGCCCAGTTCTTCAGCTCGCCGGCACCAATTGAGAGAGGTAAGGAATTAACGGTAGGGGTGTGGTGGACTTGAGCACAATATGAGCACAAACGGTGTTTGAGAAGCGTCGCGAGGTAACCCTCTACCGCTGGGCGAACTCTGGCCGTATGCCGAGCTGGGTAACTCTGAAACCTCCCGTGGTCAAGGAATCAGCCAGCGATTCCATGGTCTCAGCCAAGTTGATCTGGAGTTGAGACTCCTTCTTGCCACGGACGGCCTCCGGTAATTGTTTGAGTGCGCCCCATACATAGACGGCCTCCCCCGTCGCTTGCCAGATCGGATACCCCTGGATGGTCTCGAAGGCTCTCGCCTCGACGCGAACCGGACGAAATGCCACGCCAAAGAGATAGCCCCCGCCAAACCACACGGGGGTGCTGGTCAGGAGTTCGAATCCTACATTGCCCAGGATGATGGCCGGATTCCACGCAGTCGCGACCCCAAGGGCGGCTGTCTCCCATGACATGTCGGTAAACATCCCTGCGGCCAACCATTGCCAACGAATTTTGCCGTAATCCAAGATGCTGCCGGCCACCACGAGGTCAGCACCTAGGCGACGACGGAACTCAGCTAGCTGCTCCGGAGTCGGTAGCTTTCCAGGCTTCACCTGTAATTCTTCGGCCAAGGCGTCGGTCTGCTCAAGCGGCACAACCCGATACCCCTGACCGGTCGCAAGTCTGCTCAGAAAGAGCCAGCGGGCTTCGTCCCGAATCTCCTGCAGAGCTTGGGCCAGCCGCTTTGATTCATCCTCTGGCGATAGGGTCTCTTTGACCGTCTTCACAGAGGACAGCTTTGTGATCTCCACCTCGATCCCAAAAGGCAAAATCGCCACATACGGTCGGTCAGCCAATTCCACCTCGGATTGAGGTGCAGGGTCAAACGAGGCGCACCCTGCAAAAGTCGCGAGGCCTAGATAAAACCCAAACGGAACTATACGAAAGCAGGAAGTCAGGTAACCCATTTCAGCCTCCCGTAAACCGATGGCGAGCAACCTGAGAAATCGAATGGAGCTGACCTCTCGAAAAGGTCAGCGCGTCCGTAGTTTCAGGAACTCGATGGGAGGCAGATCAAATGCGATAGATCGATAGGCGTTGGTGGAGACGCAGGGACGGGAGAATACGGCCCGTGAGGTGGTCAATCTGATGCAGGGTGCCGGCCAAGAAAAGGATTGAGGGTACAATCAGCTCTGTGGCCACAGAAAGGAAGGAGGTGACGTCGAGGTTCGGGGCGGCCGGCCGAAGTCCAAAAGCAAGCTGTAACAGAGCTTCCTCGTCCAGGTCCTGTAGATCATCCTCGCTAGCCTCTGGCACGTAGTGCAACTGCTCGGCGAGTTCCAGGCCGCCGAAGAAAAGCCACAGAGAGAGAAGACACCAAATGGTGAGGAGGAAGACCGGTCTTCGACGGTTCATTAGCATATCCCTAAATTTAATCGCAGCCCAGGGGTTAGTCAAACCTATTGTGCTATGAGGCTTTCTCCGTCAAGCCGATGCAGGCCCAAAATCAACTGATAGTGGAACCACCGAAGCGGGGCACCCTAACCTTGCTCACCGGAGTGAGGAAGCTGCCGGTGTCATAAAATTCTCAGCCTTCAGGTACAGTTTATCTTTTGTGATTAGCCCACCGACGTGCCGCAGTGACCGCAAAACTTCATGCCACTTGCGACCGGTCTGCGACACTTCGGACAGGCGAACAAGGACTGTGGATCAGCGGATTGTCCCACTCGCCCTAGAGCCTCCAAAGACTCCATCAGTGTGGCTGACTTCAGGAACCACGCCAGGGTCAGCCACAGAGCTGCGCTGACGATCCCGATCACGAAGATCCAGTTGTAGATCGTCTTGCCGGTCTTGTCGAGAAACGGACCGTCCAGCAGTAAGAGCACCTTGTACCCGGCCGAGACCACAATCAAGGTGGTCAGCGGCATAATGACATGTCGCAGAAATGAGAGTCCCCTCCCGTCCTCCGGTAGCTGCATGGCCGCCCGGCGACCCAGCAGCCAGAGCAACAGGAGGGCACCGCCATACCCCATGAATTGCACCACACGGGAGGCACTCAGCTTTGTATCGCCCAGGGCAGTTTCTTTAAACAGTGGGAGGTTTCCTAGAATGGCTCCGAGCAGCAGAGCCAAGAGGATGGCGACCCCATACTGCCCAACCCAACCCCAGGTTCTCGCCATGTAATTTCCTCGTAAGGTGATCTGACTTGTACGAGTCCCAATCACTTTGCCGAGTGTACAGTCACTTCTTGGTTTGTCAAGGATTCATTGTTCTCTGTAGTGTCCGAATTCATTTGTTTTTGGCCCTCCGGAAGGATACGCCAAGCCACTTAAAAAATCGATGCCGGTTCTTTGACTCCTGACCGCCAGATCTTGAAGCATGTAGGGGCGTAACAGAGGGCCGTCGGGGCGGTGGTGAGAGCGACATCGCGGGCGCGCCGTGCTGATGTGCCGGGTACCCGTTGCTCTCCAAGATGCAACGGGTGATGAAGACCGAGCAGGCCCGACCAATAATATCTCCCACTAGGGTGTACCAGGACTCTAGGCGAACTTCACCGAAGGAGCGCGCTCCGGAGGTGCGGGAGCGGCGAGCCCAGGGCAACGAACAAATTTTGATCACATCTGCTCGCAAACTGTACGCAAACCCCTTCACTTTCCGCTCCTTCTCAAGCTACCCGTTGCTGTGTTTATCCTGGCTGAACCCCGTCCTTGCACCTAAGCCCTTGTTGAATCGTGCATCTGCGCTGGAAGGGCTATTAGGCACCGCTTTTGCTCCTCCTCATGAG
>JACQQM010000160.1 GCA_016207025.1 Nitrospirota bacterium
GAACGAGATCCTGGAATACGACGGCGCGATGAAGCAGACGGCCAGCATCACGCAGATCCTGCGCGGCGGGCACGACGTGGCGACCTCGGGCTCCCTCTTTCGGAAAGCCTGCTTCGACTCCGTGGGCGGCTATGACGAGCTGCTGCTGATCTGGGAAGACATTGATCTTGCCATCCGGCTGTACCAACGGTATCGCGTCGTTCATCTTCCGAAGCCGTTGTACCGCCACCGCTTGTACCCCCGGAATGCGTCTCGGGACATTTCTTCCGAACGGGCCTTGCTGGGCCGGCGGCGCTTTTTGGAGAAACACGGCCCGTCCTGTCGGCCCGGCACACCGGAGGCGAGCGCGCTCGACCGAGACTGGGCGCAGTATTACGGGGACCTCGGCAAGCACCTCCTGTATGCAGGCCGCGCGGAGGAAGCACGCCAGGCTTTCTGGCTTTCACTGCGGCACCTCCCGTTCAGCTCCAAGGCGGTGCTGAGGCTGCTGCGCTCGTACTTTGTGCGCAGCTCGTCGGCTGCGACAGCGCCTTCGCAGCATACACCGTAATCTCGGTCCCATAGCCGGCGTGCCCCGCGATCAGGCAGAACGGCCGCGCAACGAATCGCTCGATGAGCTTCCAGAGCGGGCGGGACGGGAGCGGCCGTTTATATTTGTGTGCCCAGACCCGCTCCAGGCTGGCCATGAAGAAGAGCGAGCCTACGCCCGTTCGCAACCGAACCACGCGGAAACCCGCTTGATCCAGCAGCCTGGCTAGTGTCGCTTTGTCAAAGTGATACAGGTGCCGGGGCAACTCCCACGGGAACCACCATCGTCCGAATAATCGGGCCTCCAGGCTGCCGACATTGGGCAGCGTGATGACCAGCCGCCCCTGATCGGCCAGGATGCGCCAGGCCTCCTTGAGCACGGACAGCGGATCGTACATGTGCTCCAGCGAATGGCTGAACAACACCACGTCGAAGGAACAGGGTTGATACCGGACGCTGTCGAGGTCGCCTAGGCGCACGCGGTCGCCGAACTGTTCGCGCGCACTCGTCACCGCTGCATCGCTCGCATCCAGGCCATAGACATCCCAACCCTGGTCCTTGAAAGCGGTCAGGTTCCTTCCGGGGCCGCACCCCACGTCCAGCAGACGCCCCTGCCCGATCCAGGGAAGGATCTCGCGGCCACGAAACACCCGCTGAAATTTTTCCGGCCAAAGAAGAAGCTTGCGGGCCCGACGCCAGAATCCGTGTGGCATGATCGTCGGGTAGCCGTAAAAGTCCTCCATGATCCACCGCTTGATCCTGCTCACCTTTCGGGGAGGAGCAGGAGGCGCAAAATATTGTGGGGGGTAGAACTTGTCCATTTCTGACGGGATCGGCCGGGGATTCAGAAATAGCAGGCTGCACGCCGCACACTGGACAACCGAAAATACTTCGTCAGAAACACCATGGGTGAGATCACGTTGACGCAAGACCTCGCGGGCATTGTCCGAACCGCAGAGATTACACACAACCGTTTCCACTGCCGATCCTTGCTTGCGGGCGGCTGCCGGAAGTCAGGACCTCGCGTGCAATGAAGGCCGCCACCGCCTCATGCCCGCACCCATTCAGATGGGTGTCATCACGCCACCACAAAAGCGTTCCGTTGGTATCGAACAGCCGGCGGGCCTCTTTCACCAAATGCGGCTTGGCATCCAGGCAGCGCAGCCGCACCCGTTCGCAGGCGGCCAGCACCGCCTGTGCGAAGCCGGATGATTCGGCATCCTCCGGCCTCGGCGGTCGCTGGTCCAGGATCCACCGATAGACCTCCCCTTTTGTCGGGAGGATCAGGACCGTGACGTCGACCTTCCGTTCCTCCGCAAACGTCTTCATCGCTGCGAGCGTCCGCTCCAGCTTGACAAAGTTTTGGTGTCGTTCCACCTCGAGTCTGGACCGGGTTCCCCACACCTCATGCCCACCGGAAAACAGCATCGGCCGACCATTCGGCAGCATTCGGATGACCACGTCGCCTGTGTCGCTTCGCAATCGCATGCGCAGCCCCTCCATCAACTGATTCAGCGGGGAACGGTTCCTGAA
>JACQQM010000165.1 GCA_016207025.1 Nitrospirota bacterium
AGGCAAAGGGTGGACGAATATCCAATTCTCCAAATGCAGTAGTGTCCTAACGTTCGAGAGGCAAATCGCTTCAAGTACCTTGCTGGAGCGGGTTTCAGCGTTTCCTGCTATGGTTTCGATTTCAACGTCGCTGAGAAAACAGCATCTAATTAAATCAACTGGTTGCACCGCAGAAGATTCGGTTTTCTGAAATGTTGGGACACTACTGCTCCAAATGGGGAAGCCATGTCAGGAACTTCAAGTAGAAGACGGCCGAGTGAGAGTGTAGCACCAGTCAGATCATCTGGCTTCGTCGTCATTTCCGCGACCGGCATTACTCTTGACGTACTTTCGGTCACAATACCTTTTTGTCTAAACACTTTCACACTAACTGGTTCGTGCTGGGCAACTGCAAAAAGAAGCCCGAAAGTTCCACGAAGCTCATTTACATTCTGATGACCTGTGATCAGCGGTGGAACGGTTGTATGGATAGCCTCAAGAACTTTGCGCAGATCGAGATTTCGATCTCCATAGTTAAGGATTGGGCGTGTGAGTCCGTGGTCTTGATGCCCTGGCTTCTGGCGATCAAGTGCATAGTCTCCTGTTTTCTTGAACAAGATCAGAGCCCATGCAAGGCTCGCCATCCCGTAATAAAGTAGCAATGGTTGAGTTGCGACACTAACGTCCGTCGCAGCTTGGAAGTATTCCTCGGCTTGTTCGATACAGTAGCGGATTTGCCGAGCTTGTTTCTTAGCGTTGTCATCCGAGTTATGTGAGGCTCTTATGAGAGGGATAACCCGGTCAAGGTTTTTGAAATATCCTAGCCGCCACCAGAGCGTCTTCTCCGGATCTTCTGCAAATATTATCTTCTGCATTTCTACCTTATTTTTACTAGAAAATTTGAACCAGCGGGTATCCTGTGCCTAGAACATTGAACCCGATGGGTTCAAAAATAACTTTTACTAATTAACTTTCAGGCTGCTCAAAAAGGTTATCCAACAAGACCGCAATCGCTGACTCAGGCTAAGGCTGAAGTTAAGGTTGAGTCCGGCAGGTTTTCATGCCCTGAGCCTCAACCTAAACCTTAACCTTTTGAGGTAGGGCCTTTTGCAGCAGCCGCTCAGTTTTCCGGGCGGAGCTCGATATTCAGCAGCTTGATCTTCCGATGCAGGTGGCTGCGCTCGATCTTGAGGACGTCGGCCGTCCTCGAGACGTTCCAGTTGTGCTCGCGCAGCCGGCGGGCGATGTATTCCCGTTCAAAGGCATTGCGGGCGTCGCGGAGTGAGTCGTACTGCTTGGCCGACATCACGGCGCCGGGCGGCATCCCCGCCTGCGCAAGAGGTTTCGACTGCAGGGACACTGATACGTGGGACGCGTCGATCACCGGCCCCGAGACCATGATCATCAACCGCTCGATCAGATTGCGTAGCTCACGAATGTTGCCCGGCCAGTCATACTGTTGCAAGGTCTCGAGCGCCTCCGGAGTGACCTCCTTCACCTTGAGCCCCTGCTCCTCCGCATGCAGGCGCAGAAAATGCCGGACCAGCAGCGGAATATCCTCTCGACGCTCACGTAGCGGAGGCACCCCGATCGGGATCACGTTCAGGCGATAAAAGAGATCGTCCCGGAACGTTCCCTTTTCAATCTCCTTGGCCAGATTCTTATTGGACGCCGCGATCACCCGGACATCCACCTTGATCAGCTTGTTGCCGCCCACCCGAGTGAACTGCTGCTGCTCAAGCACCCGCAGCACCTTGGCCTGCGTGTTCAGGCTCATGTCCCCGATCTCATCCAAAAGCATCGTGCCACTGTCTGCCTGTTCGAACTGGCCCCGCTTCTGGATCGTGGCCCCAGTGAAGGCGCCGCGCTCGTGCCCGAACAGTTCGCTCTCGATCAGGGTTTCCGGAATCGCGGCGCAGTTGACCGCGACGAACGGCCGGTCCCGTCTCGGGCTCTGCTGATGAATTGCGCGGGCCACCAACTCTTTGCCGGTCCCGTTCTCGCCCGCAATCAGGACGCGCCCGCTCGTAGGCCCGGCGGTGGCGATGAGTTGGCGCAGCCGTTCCATGGCCGGCGAGATGCCGATCAGCTCAAATCGGCGCTCGACCTTGGTGCGGAGGGTGAGATTCTCCTCCTCCAACCGACGCTGATCCAACGCATGCCGGACGCGCAGCACGACATTTTCCAGCGAGAGCGGTTTTTCGATGTAGTCGTAAGCGCCCAGCTTGATCGCCCTCACCGCGGTCTCGATGGAGCCGTGCCCGGACATCATCATGACCTGGAGCTTCGGCGCCTGTTCCCGCGCGCGCTTCAGGGTCTCGAGGCCGTCCATTTCCGGCATCCAGATGTCCAGCAGCATCAGATCGGGCGGATCGGTGGTGATGAGCTTGAGCGCCTCGGCCCCGCTCTTGGCGACCATCACCTGATAGCCTTCGTCCTCCAGGATCTTGCTCACGGAATTCAGGATCCCGGGCTCGTCATCCACAATCAGAACCGATTCAGCCATGGGCACCCCGTTATGCGTGATCCGTGATGCGGAATCAGTGACAGTGACAAAGGAATATGTGTTTCACGCTTTCCTCGTCTCTCATCACTCATTACGCATCACGCATTACGCCCGACTTACACCGGCAACTCGAACGTAAACACCGCGCCCTTGGGCTGGTTGTTGTCAGCCCTGATCTGGCCATCGTGGTCCGTGATGATGCGGTGCACAATGGCCAGGCCCAGGCCGGTGCCGGTCCGCTTCCGGGAGAAAAACGGGACGAACACTCGCTCACGGTCTTCAGGATCAATGCCTTCGCCCTCGTCGGCCACGCTGACGACGGCACGGTGTCTCTTGGAATCGTACTTGGTGGTGATCCACAGACGGCCCCTCTGATTCATTGCCTGAATCGCGTTGTCGAAGAGATTCACAAAGACGCGGTTCATCTGTTCGCGATCCAGATTCACCGGGGGCAGCGCCTCGTCCAGATCCACCGCAAACTCCACGTCGCGGTGCGCGCCGCGATAGAGCGCCACGACCTCCCGGATCACGTCATCGAGCGACTCACGAGCCATGCGGGGCGCCGGCATCCGCGCAAACTTTGAAAACTCGTCCACCATCCGCTTGAGGCTGTTGACCTCGTTCGCGATCACTGCGGTGGACTCATCGAAAATCTTGTCGAAATCGGGGGCTTTCTCGAAAAATTTCTTGCGCAGGCGCTGGGCCGAGAGCTGGATGGGCGTCAGCGGATTTTTGATCTCATGCGCGATGCGCTGCGCCACTTCCTGCCAGGCCGCCACTTTCTGGGCTTGAATGAGTTCGGTCAGGTCCTCGAAGACCAACACGAAGCCCAGGTCTTTGCCGGCCTCGTTGCGCATGCGAGAGCAGTTCAGGCCAATCGTCAAGAACTTCCCGTTGCCCTCCATCGGTCCTTCCAACGAGAGGCTATCCCGATCATCCACCTGCATGCGGTCATACGCGCTTTGGAACAGATCCAGCTTCAGCTCTTTGAAGGCTTCGCTGACGGGACGGCCACGGAGCTGATCCCCCCACACGCCGAGAATGCGTTCCGCCGAGGGGTTAAAGGTGGTGATGCTGCCCGTCCGGTCAATGGACAGGACGCCGGCGGCGATGGTGTCCACGACCGCCTGCGTGTACGCGCGGCGACGATCCAGTTCCAGGTTCGATTGTCGAAGCGAGACGTTGACCTCCTCGAGCTGCGACTTGCTCACCTTGAGGTCCTTGGTCATCCGGTTGAAGGAGTCCACCAGCGTGCCGATTTCGTCCGTGGCCTTGACCGCGATGCGCACGTTCAGATCGCCGTGCGCGATTGTCTCGGTCGCTTCCGCCAAGCGCTGGATCGGCACCGTGATGCCGCGCGCCACATAGAACCCGAACCAGGTGGCGCTGAAGAGAATCAGGACCGTGATCACGGCGACGAACAGATAGGCGCCGGCTTTGATCGGATTCTTCATCGCTTTGATCTGCCGGTATTCGGTGTACTGCCGGGCGATGCCTTCCATCTTGACGAGCAGCGACTCCGGCACGTAATCGTCCACGACGACGACGCCGTCCACTTCGCCCCGCCTCGCGTTCGAGGCGATCGGGACGGCCGCGCGGATGAGGCGTCCGGTCTGTGCTTCCTGCACCGACGTCAGTTCCTGCTTGCTGTTCAAGACTTGAAGAACCAGTTGGCCGATCGGCAGATCCAAGATCATCGCCGGCACCTCGGGATCCACCGCCTTCGTCAGCGTCTGCATCTTGGAGGAAAACACCTCGACCCCGGCCAGGTTGTGCTCCGCCCGTTTCCGGTCTATGGCCGCCACCAGCAACTCGTGCTGCACAGGAATCAGCATTTCTTCCCGGAAAATCTCGCGACTGATCGCGCGCGCACTGTTGACCGCCAAGGCAATGTGGCCCTCACGGAACATCCGCGCCACTTCATGCGAATCCTTCAGCACCTGCTCGATCTGGTCGTTGAACCAGACGTCCACCGCCTTGTTCACCAGCCCGCTGGCCACAAACGCCAGCAAGACCGTGGGGATCAGGGCAAACCCGATAAAGGCGGCGACCAGCTTCGTCCTGAACCCCGAGCCGAGCAGACGGTGCCGGCGCTCAAAATACGCCTTGATCAGGTTTCGGGAGAGCAGCAGCGTCAGGACGACGAGACCGATCAGGTCGAGGTTGATCAGGAGCAGGACGAAGGCATAGCCGCTGCTGGGCAGCAGCGAATCGGAATCGGCACTGCCGGGCACCGCATACTGCGAATAATAGACGGTCAGCGCCAGGCAGGGGATCAACAAAAGCAGCACGATCCAGACCGGCCGCAAGTGCAACCCGAGACGATCAGCCTCATCGGCCGGACGCTCGATCGACTTTGCGGACCTGACTTGGTCAGGCATCAGCCCCTCTTCCATGTCGGCACGGTCATCCAGGTTGCGTCGAACTCACGGTAGCGGTCTTTGAGCACGGCCTCAAACGTCTTTGGAAAGTCAGGCGTGACCGACAGAGCTTCCAGGAGTTGACGGACGCGGACGATGCCGTACCGTTTCACCAGCGCTTGGGTGGCCCAGTAACTTTCCGCATAGGCCACGGCCGCCGTGCGAGGTGGAAGCCCCAGGAAGCTGCCATGAAGCGAACTGAGCGGCGCGATCTCGTCCGCCTGGCGCGCGAGAATATCGTGGCCCCAGGATGTGGCGCGGCCTTCAAAGTATAGCGCCAACCCCTCGTTCAACCAGGTCGGCGCGTGCCCGGCGCTCAACCGATGGACCACGGCATGCGCGTACTCATGAATAAGCACCGCGTCGGACACGGCCGGGGTTCGCGTTGTCCCCTGGTCCTCGATCGGCAGGTGGATCCTGCCATCGAACAGGCCGCGCGCCCAGTCCGGGCTGAGGGTCACATCCCGGAACTGTCCTTCAGGATACAGGACCACCGTGAACGTTTCGGCCGGGAAATACGACATTTTCACTCCGACCTCGTCGTAGGCCATCTCGAGGCGTTCTGCGACGGCGTTGGCGGTTGCACGATGTTTGGACCCCAGAAACTTGATCACAAAATGAGGGCTGAACAAGCGATCAAAGTTTGCCTCCGCTTGGTATTCACGCCGCGCCTTCGCGAGGGATTCCTTGAGCGCCACATCATTGGGGTCTTGCTGAATCGCCGTCTCGTAATGGTGAATGGCGGCCGCGATCTCGCCTTGCCGGAAATACACGTCGCCCAGCAGCTTGTGGCCTTGGTCAACGTAGAAGTCGAGGTGAACGGCGCGCTCCAGTGCGGCCACGGCCAAGTCGTCCCTGAGGAGCCGATGCTGGCTTAATCCAAGCCCGACCAGAAAGGACGCTTCGTCAGGGACACGCTCCGCAGCCTCTGTGAAGGCCTGCGCAGCGTGGAGGTAGTCTCCCGTTTCGACCAGCCGCCAGCCGGTGCGTGCCAGTGAAAACGCGGCATGGCGCTGGCCTTCCATCGCAACGCGCGCAACGCGTTGCGTATTGACGGCCGAGCGTACCCTGGCTTGGTCCCTCTCCGGCATCACCTCGGGCTTGGCAGCGATCATTGGTGACTCTTGCGTCTGTCCAACAGCCCGTACATCCGTCGCGGCAGGCATGCTGGCCATGGGAATGATCGGGGCCGGCCTGTTCCCTTTGTGAACCCAGGCCGCGCACCCCCCGCCGAGCACTGTCGCGATGAGGAGGAACCTGAGCGCATCCTTCAACTGAACGCGAAATCCCTGCTTCATCGAATGCCTTTCACCGATTCGCCCTACCCATAGCCTGGCGACACGTGAAGACGCAGCTTGACCGTCAGGCCACTCCACGAGCCCCTTCCTCCTCCGAGACGTGCATGCACCCCGCAACGAATGCTGCGTGACGGGATTCGGCACTGTACATCACGGATGCCATCGAGAAACTGTTGAGCGGAACTGTGGACCAAGGGGACGCGGGCTGTACCGGGACACAAGGGACGGCTGGCGGCCAATGGGGGAACGGCTTCAAGACGATTTGGTCGCCTGCCTGGTACCCGGCCCCGTGGGTGGTGACGCCAGCTCCACATATTTCATCCGCAGGGCGTAGAGCATGTCTTCCAGTACCGCCTGTTCCTCGGAGGTCAGGTTTCCCTTTGTCTTGCCTTCCAACATCGAAAGAATGTCGATGATTTCTTTGGCCTGTGAGAGGTTGACCGGCAGCCTTCCCTGCTGAGGGTCAAGCTGCTCTCCCATGAGCACCAGCGCCGAGGTGCCCAGTGAGAACACAAACGAGGAGAAACTAACAGGAATGCCCGGCTCGGGCGCACGCGGGGGCTCAGGCGAGGGAGCCGCTTCGGTCTGTGGCCGGGATGAGGTCGAAGCCGCCTCGCTCTGCGAAGAAGTTCCGCTCTCATCGGTCCGAGCACGACGATCCCGGAT
Source organism: Nitrospirota bacterium (assembly GCA_016207025.1). Lineage (GTDB taxonomy): Bacteria > Nitrospirota > Nitrospiria > Nitrospirales > Nitrospiraceae > JACQQM01. The sequence goes on from JACQQM010000165.1 coordinate 6,870, forward strand.
GACGAATCCCTTCGTCTCATCACCGCTCATGATCGGCTCCCAAAGGCTCTCTCGCGGGGCGTACGCTATCATATTTTCTCGATCAGGCGCAAGCTCAAGCCAATTGAAGCGGGCTGCAAAATGAGTATAATGGAGCGCAACGGCGGCAGCATGCGGTCCTCCGCTCCGCGCCTCTCGCGGCATCCCTTCCACGGCAGTCCGGAGTGGAAGCCTTCCGGTATTCCCGTCGCCGTGGTCTACAACCACGGGGCGGTGGTCAGTACCGGCTTTCCATCTCCGGATGCCGGGTGGGCCCCGCCGCTCCGGCAACGTGCGCTCCAGACCGCATGCTGCCTGTTTGGTAGATAGAAAGAGAGTAAGCCGTGTCGGAACGGTTTGATCACCTCGTGCAGTTAATGGCCAGGCTCCGCGCCCAGGATGGGTGTCCCTGGGACCGGAAGCAGACCCATGACTCGCTCAAGCCGTACCTACTTGAGGAAACCTATGAGGTGCTTGACACCATTGATCGGGGAGATATGGAGAAACTCCGGGAGGAGCTGGGCGATTTGTTCCTGCAGATTCTGTTTCACGCCGAGATCGGAACCGAAACAGGCGACTTCACGATCGACGAGATCATGCAGCTTCTGAGCGAGAAATTGGTCCGGCGTCATCCGCATGTCTTCGGCAGCCCCGGAGAGAAAGGGACCGCGGTCAACGCCGAGCACGTTCTTTCCAGGTGGGAAGAGATCAAGCGTGGCGAACGGAAGCAGGCCGGTCACCCTGAGTCGGTTTTGGACGGAGTGCCCAAGACGCTCCCGGCGCTGCTGCGCGCCTTCCAGGTTCAGGCCCGCACCTCGCGTGTGGGATTCGACTGGCCCCACACCGATCAAGGGGTCGAAAAGGTCATCGAAAAGATTGAGGAAGAGTTACGAGAGCTGCGCGAGGCGATGGCATCGGCTTTGGCCAACACGAACCGTGAGACCCAGCAAGAGGTGGAAGCAGAGCTGGGGGACGTGCTGTTCGCGCTCGTGAACCTGTCCCGGTTTCTGAAGGTCAATCCGGAAGACGCGCTCAGGAAAGCCACCACCCGCTTCACCGACCGGTTTCACCATATCGAGGCTGAGGCCGCTCGGTCGGGCCGGGCGCTTGCGGACCTGACGCTGGAGGAAATGGACGCGTTGTGGGAAGAAGCGAAACGAGCGCAGACACCCCGCGCCGGTTCCGATACCGGCCCATAACAAGCAACGCATCTCGCCATGGAGTGACGGAGACGATGGACAGCGACCAGAACCCGTACGAAGAGGGCAAGAGGGCGGGCGCCCACCCCGTCGCCGTGATCCTGGGAGTGATCGTCGGACTCTGGCTGCTGATTTGGCTCTATGTGCCGAACCCGAAGCACAAACAAGGGACCGCCCCGGAAAGCATTCAAACGACGGTGACCGATGATCCGAACGAGGCGCCGGTCATGTACCAGGTCAAGGCCACGATCCCGGAATTGAACGTCATCAGCGTGGTGGTGCCCCTGCAGGCGACCGACAGCCAGATTGTGGGCCTTCTGAAGCGGTTCCGGGAAGCTCGGCTCGCCAACACGCTGACCACTCTGCTGCCGGCCACGACGCCCAAGCATAAGCTGGGGGACCATGCCGTTGCCGACATCTATATCTTTTCCGACGCCCAGTATGCCCGCCCTGAGGCTGTCGGCGTGCTCGCACGGGGGGCCCATGCCCCGGGCCACCTCTACCCCCAGGCTATTCCATTCGAGACCGCGATGGAACAGGTTCGTGGTCACTATCGAATTGATCTTCATGACACCGGAAGCCCCGATGTGGGCTCACTCGGCTTTGCAGATGAATCCGGCGTCCACTCGAAACATTACCGCCGCGTATTTTGAGCCCGGACGTAAGCACTCGTCGTGCATCGGATTCTCCTATTCGCTTACAGCCAACGGGCTTTCCAGCCGATAGACTTCCTGCTTTGTGCACAGTCTGTACTCAGGCCGCGGGCTTTGCCTTACCTGAAAACCCTTATCACGTATATGTAGGGGGTCTCGGCGCGACCTACACAATGCCTAAAACTTAGGCAGGTTGCAGCACTGGCCCACGGACCAGCGGATTCTCATCAGAGACCGCGGTTATCCACAGGGTTGCCCACAGATTCTGTGGGTTGCACGAGGTACGGAGTCTCGTGGCGAGCTGGCCGGGTCAAAGACCGATATTCTCGCGAATCTCCAGCCGAAGCGAATCTTTCGACTCATTCATCCAGGATTCGAGCAGCGCAAACAAGTGGGACAGCGGTCCGGTGAAGGGGCCGATCATCACGTCGAATCGTTCCATGAACATCCGCTCGTCGTTGGCGATCTGGAGTTTCCGGTCCGCAATCCGACGGGACAGCAATTGGTTGACGCGAAGCTGCTGTCCCGGGCTGCCGCCGCTGATGCCCAGCACTTTTCTCTTCAAGTAGTCCAGTTCGTCCGGGATCGACACCTTGATCCGCACCCCGTTCGGCGTCGGCCAGGTCGGGCGCTGGACTGAATAATCATACGACAAGGCAAGCTCACGGGGCTCCCGATACGGACCGCTGACGTTGAGAATCGTGAAAGGATTCGTCATTGGATTGCGGACTTCGGCCATCAGGTTTCCCTAGCGAGTGTGCTGGATCTGAATCAGATTCAGTTGCCCCTCGCCTTCCGTCGGGCCACGCCAGCCCTGGATCCCGTCTCTCAGATGGTACAGGTTGGTGTAGCCCTGCCGGCTCAGAAAATCGCAGGCAAACCGGCTTCGCTCGCCCCCCGCGCAATACACAAAGACTTTCTCGGCGGTCTCCGGGATGTCCGTCTTATAGCGCTGCTCGAGTTCCTCAAACGGCACGAGCATCGACCCAACCAGACGTTTGGCCGCATACTCTCTGGGAGTCCGGACATCCACCAGCAGGATCTTGCCCGGTCCCTGCCCTTGCTCCTGCTCAATCACCCGTTGCGCCTCTTCCGCGGAGACGTCCAGATACAGCCGACCGTTGAGGATCATCTCTGGCGGGACGGATTTCCCTGCAGCAACCTTGGCCAGTTGCAGGCGCAAGGGCTCCACGGTCTCTTTGATTTCTTCAGGAATCCGCTTGAGTTTCGCCTCGGCATAATACTGCTCGCGCTTGAGCCGGTTGATTTCCTCGGCAAGCTTGAAAGACCGTCGCACCGCAAGCAGCGCGATCACGACACCGAGCACGGCAATCGCCCACAGCCATCCTTCCATGGCGATCCCCCTATTCAGAAATGGCCAGAGTCGCGAGGCTTGGGCCCATTGCCTTTCGCCTAACGCCTGCCGCCGCTACTATAAAATCGGTGCCGATCTTAAGCAAGCCCCTCCTCGATCAACATCGCCCTACAAGGGAGACGCTGAAAGGTAGCGGACGACCTGCGTCGCCGTCTCGGTGGCCTCCCGGATGCAGTCCGGAATGCCGATCCCGCGGTAGGCTGCTCCGGTCAGCCAGAGCCCCTTATAGCGACCGAGTGAGGCCTGGATGTCTTCGAGCCGTTCAAGATGACCAAGCGTATATTGAGGCATGGATCGATGCCAGCGGTTGACCTCCACGTAGGCGGGCTGGGCCGTGACCCCCGCCATGCCTGCCAGGTCCTCACGCACACGTCGCACCAGCGTTTCATCATCCGTCTTGAGGATCTCTTCACGCCCTATGCCTCCCACGTAGCAACGGACCAGCACGTGCGAGGTCGGGGCCCGGTGGGGCCATTTCAAGGAAGTCCACGTGGCCGCGAGCAGGTCTCGCCTTTCGACCCGCGGCACGACAAACCCGAAACCGCACACAGATGAACCCAGCTCGCTTGCGCTGTAGGCCAGCGAGACCGTGGCGGTGGAAGCATAAGGGATGCTCTCCAACAATCCCGCCGCGCCAGGACTGAGCGGCCGGACCAAATCGGCCGAGGCATACGCCGGCGTGGCCAGCACGACGGCGTCAGCCGTCACGACAGGCCCATGCTCCAACAGGAGATCGTACGTCCACACTCCCGGCCTGCCGGAACGAACCCGGAGCGCCTCCACCCGACGCTCAGACATCAGCGTGACACCGGCTTCCTTGACCCGTGTCACTAACGCCCGGACCATTTCGTCCAAGCCGTCTTTGAGTGTCACAAACATGCTGCGGCCTGGTTCACCCTCCCGCTGAGTCGGCGTGGCCCTCTTGCGCCCCGCCAGCATGCCCCGAATGAGACTGCCGTACTCTTGCTCCATCTCAAGAAACCGGGGGAATGTCGCGCGAAGGCTGATCTGTTCCGCGTCGCCGGCGTAAATCCCGGCCATCAGCGGTTCGATGACGCGCTCGAACGCCTCGCGGCCGAGCCGTCGTCGGAAGAAGGCAGCCAGCGACTCATCCCCGGGCTTCCTCTTTGCCGGAAGCACGAAATCCATGGCCATCCGCGCGATCCCCGCCCCGGACAGCAGCCCGCTTCGCAGAAACGGACCGAGCTCGGTCGGCACAATGACGATCAGCCCTTCGGGCAACTCCCGTAACCGCCCGCGCGAGAAGACAAAGGTTTTCTTCTGGTCCTCATTGGTGTTGATCAGCCGGTCGGTCAGCCCCAGTTTGGCACAGAGCGCGAGGCCCCAGGGCTTCTGGGACAGGAATGAATCGGGACCGGCTTCGATGAGGAACTCGCCGATCCGGTGCGTGAGGATCTTTCCCCCCCACCGGGAGTCCGCCTCGATCAGGGTGCACGGCAGGGGGAGCCCTGTTTCAGCCGCCCGCTCCTGGAGCGCAAAGGCTGTCGCAAGGCCGGCGATGCCGCCGCCCACGATGGCCACATGTCTGGAAGGGACCGCCACAGGTAGGGAGGCTACCGAACCGGAGACGCTTGGTGTTCCTCTAGGACGGACGCCAGCGTCTCGACGAGCGGCGTGGTGGCGTTCAGCATGGGGATGCGCTCAAGCTGCATGCCCTTGGAGGCGGCCAACCGCTTGAACTCGATGTCCACGTCGTAGAGGATCTCGACATGGTCCGAGATGAAACCGATCGGGGCGACCAGCACGTGGCGATGCCCTTCACGGTGCAGCTCCTCAAGGACCGATTCGACAGTGGGACCAAGCCATGGTTCGCTTGAGCGCCCCTGACTCTGGAACGCGAATCGAGCCGTCACCGTTCCTAACCGCTTGCACACCGCGTCCATAGTCCCGCGGACCTCGTCGGGATAGGGGTCTTTCGTCTGTAGAATGCGCTCCGGCAGGCTGTGGGCGGTAAATAGAATCGGGACGCGGGCTCGCACGTCGGCCGGGAACTTCTGCAGGGCAGTCGTGATGTTCTCGGCGATGGCCTGCACCAGCTTGGGATGCCGGTGCCAGCTCTGGACGTAGCTGATCGGAAAGTCTCCGCCCAGATCCTTTCGAGCCTCCTCAACCTTCTTAATGTAGGCCCCGATGCTCATGGACGAATATTGGGGCGTCATGCAGAGACCGATCAGCCGTTCCGGCTGATCATCCAAAAGCTCGGCATAGGCTTCCTTGATATAGGGATGCCAGTGCCGCAACCCCACATAGACCCGATACCGCTCCCCACCCGGACCGTTGAGCTTTTGCTCCAACCGTCGCGCCACTTCGCGGGTGATAGCAAGAACCGGTGATTTGCCGCCGGTGACGCGATAGCGCTCGCGGATCTCCTCGACCAGCTCGGGCGGGGTCGGCCGCCCTCCTCGCACATCCAGCAGATACGGCTCAACGTTGTCGAGGTTGTCGGGCCCTCCCATGGCCATCAGCAACACCGCGACCGGCTTCTGTACTCCCGGCACTCTCCACCTCCGGTGAAAGGGAAAAGGTAAAAGTTCAAAGGCAAAAATGGCGCCCTCCTCACCTTTGCCTTTTGCCTTTTTACCTTTGACTTAATTTGTGGACCAGATCCACCACGGCGGCCACTCGCTCGACCGGTGTGTTCGGGAGAATGCCGTGCCCGAGGTTGAAAATATGGCCCGGGCGACCGGCGGCGCGCCGGAGAATATCCTCCACCCGCCGCTCGATCTCATGCAGCGGGGCGAACAACGCCACGGGGTCCAGGTTGCCCTGGATGGCCACGTCATGCCCGATCATCTCCCACGCTTCGTCCAGCGGCACCCGCCAGTCCACCCCGATCACATCGCCGCCCGCTTCGCGCATCAGCCGGAGCAGCGCCGCGGTCCCGGTGCCGAAGTGAATGAGCGGCACCTGTTCGCGCTTTAGGCCGTCGAAGATGAGCTGGACGTGGGGCAACACATATTCGGCGTAATCACCCGGCGAGAGGCAGCCTACCCAACTGTCGAAGAGCTGGACCGCCTGAGCGCCCGCCCGGATCTGCCGGCGCAGATAGCCGGTCACGACGCGGGCCAGCTTGTCCATCAATCGGTGCCACGCCTCCGGGTCCCGGTACATGAACTGCTTGGTCTCGAGGTAATGCCTGGATCCGCCTCCCTCAATCGCGTAACTGGCCAGCGTGAACGGCGCTCCCGCGAACCCGATGAGCGGCACACGTCCGGCTAGCGCCCCGCAGGCCAGGCGGATCGCTTCTCCGACATAGTTCAACTCATCTCCATCGATCACCCGCAAGTGCTCCACGGACGCCCGATCCCGCACGGGGTTGCGGATCACCGGCCCTTCACTTTCCACGAATTCCAGGCTGATCCCCATCGGCTCCAACGGCAACAAAATGTCGGCAAAGATGATGGCGGCATCCAGGGGAAACCGCTCAATTGGCTGGAGCGTCACCTGGGCGGCCAGCTCGGGGGTTTTGCACACTTCCAGGATGGAATGTTTGGCCCGAACCGCCTGGTATTCCTGCATGTAGCGGCCGGCCTGGCGCATGAACCACACCGGCGTGCAATCCACGGCCTCCCGGCGACAGGCTTTGAGAAAACGATCATTCATCAGTCCGGCCATTCTAGATGGGCGATCGCAAAGGTGTCAAATGAGGCGCCACGCTACGTCCATACGCCAACCGCAAACCTAATCGGTCCTTGACTCGCTCGCATTCGTTGCGGCACCTTGAATGCCTATGACAAACCCCTCCCCTCTTCGTATCGGCATCAGCCGCTGCCTGCTCGGCGAGGAAGTCCGTTTCGACGGGGGGCACAAGCGGGACAGTTTTTTAGCCGACACCCTCAGCCGCTACGTCGAATGGGTGCCGGTGTGTCCGGAAGTCGAAGTCGGGCTGGGCATCCCGCGCGAAGCCATGCGTCTGGTCGGAGATGCCCGGGCGCCCCGCCTGATCACGATCAAGACCGGCATCGACCATACGCATGCAATGGAGCGGTTTTCCCACCGTCACGTGAGGGAGCTTGAGGCGATGGACCTCTGCGGCTACGTGTTTAAGAAGGACTCGCCAAGTTGCGGCACCGAGCGGGTCCGCGTCTACAACCGGCACGGCATGCCGAACCGAACGGGAGTGGGCCTCTTCGCGCGGGCCTTCATGGAGCATTTTCCCCTCGTGCCGGTCGAGGAGGAAGGCCGATTGAACGACCCGCTCCTGCAAGAGAACTTTATTGAACGGGTCTTTTGTTATCGCCGGTGGCGCGATCTGATGCGCGGTCGGGTCACGCGCAAGGCGGTCATTGATTTTCATGCCGAGCACAAATATCTCCTGCTCGCGCACAGCCGGGAGCACTATCAGGTCCTCGGCCGGCTGGTCGGCAACGCCAAGCGGTTTGCGCCGACCGAGCTGGCCCGGCGCTACGGAGTCCTCTTTCTGGAAGGGCTCAAGATGAAAGCCACCGCTCGCAAGCACGTCAACGTCCTGAATCATATCGTGGCGTCCTTCAAGGACCGGCTCAGCGCGGGGGAGAAAGACGAGCTGGACGGCGCGATCGAGGATTACCACAAAGGATTGATCCCCCTGATCGTACCAGTGACGCTGGTGAAGCACTACGCCCGCCTGTTCGACTTCACGTACATCCAGAATCAGGTCTACCTGAACCCGCATCCCACAGAACTGATGCTGCGGAATCTGAGGAGCGGCCAGGGCTAGAAACTCTTTCCGCTTGCGGCCACAGAGCGCCGTTGCGAACTGGAGTGGCCCGCCAACGGCGGGTGGCGAGGACTGTGTGAAGTCCCGTTCGAACCGGGGACCCGTTGCTCTTCGGTCGCAACGGGTGAACAGGACGGGACGAGTTCCGCAGCCAAGCAGAGGTGAGGCTTACGGCGGACCAAAACGGCTCTGGCCTTTGAGCAGAAGCGGCCCAGGCCTTCCTTCCTCAGACCTGGCTTCTTAGACCCACTCAGAATCCGACCGGTCGCGGGTGGACCGCGCACGTGAACTCAGCGCGTCGCGAATCGCCTGGCTCTCAGAATCCAGCTCGGCGGCCTCGCGATCCGGCAGAATCCAGGCGTCGCCTGGCGCCAGCTCGATCCGGTAATGGTTCTTCCGGACGGAAAACCATTCGATGTAGGGGTGGGGAGTCAACATGGGGTGCGGGTCGAAGGAGATGAGGCTCACTTCACCGACCTGCGGATTTTCGAAGTCCGCCAGCACCTGTCCCGCAAGGTCTTCATCCGCGAATGAGCGGTTCCGGAACCGAATCGCCTTCCCCGCGATCTCCCCTTTAAAATCGCCCTGGAGAAAGACATCCACCGAGCCCAGGCCCGCAAACGTGATGCGACCCACGACGCTTCCGCTCACGCGGTTATCCAGGAACCCGTCCTTGACCCAGCGAGCATTGCCGAACTTTTCCGCCACAGCTCTCCCGCTCCGAGTTATGCAGCCGGAGAGGATTCGACCGGCTCCCTCACGACGGCGACGCCTCCCGTCATGGCTCCCAGGACCACGGCGGTCATGATCAGTCCGCTGCCGAGCCACCCGCTTGCATCGAGATGCTCGTTCAGGAAATACCAGGCCAGGCAGGCAGCGAACGCAGGCTCCAGCGAAAAGATCAGCGCCACCTTGTGCGCCGGCAGCAGTTGCTGGGCCCAGATTTGCACCGCGAAGGCTCCGGTCGCCAGCACGCCGGTGATCACCAGTGTCACAACCAACACGCGTGTGGCCGCAAAACTCTCCGACGCGGGTGACTCGATCAGCATGGCGGGCAGCATGGCGATAGTGACGAACACCAACTGCCACAGGAAAAACGACACGGGGTCGCCCCGTTTCGTGTAGCTCTCCATACAACTAATGTGCGCCGCAAAGGCCGCCGCACAGCCCAGCGTCAGCAGATCACCGAGATTCACCGACACGGCGGGCTCCACCAGGAACCAGAGCCCCACGACCGCCAGGCCTGCCGACACCCATGTCCGCCCTCCGAACCGTTTAAGGAAGAGCGGCACGAAGACCACATACAGTGCCGTGATGAAGGCGGAGTTTGAGGCCGTCGTGTAACGCAACCCCACGGTCTGCAGCGCATAGCCTAAAAACAGGTAGACCGTCGCAACCGCGCTGATCCGGAGCGTGCTCCGCTCGAGTGAGAGCCGCCTTCCTACCGCCAGGGCGATTCCCACCGCCAACACCGTCCCCAGCAGAAATCTCACGAACAGAAACGAAAACGGCGGGATCTGGTCGAGAACGGCCTTGGTCGCGGGAAAGGTGGCACCCCAGACAAGCGTGCAGAGGAGTATGGCCAGTTGGGGCATGCCTTAAGAAGTGCTGAGTGATGAGTGTTGCGTGCTGAGTGCCGAAAGATCACGAGAGACCTCGTCGGCCAACAAAAAATGCACCTCAGTCCTCAGCACTTAGTCCTCAGTCCTTGTCCCGCAGACCGGCTTGTGTCGAATGACGAGTGACTATTGACCTATGACGCTTCGCGTCACGGCTTGCACAACGGACACTTGATTTGGAACGTGGTGCCAGATTGTTCCATGGCCGCCAAGGCACGCTCTTTGTCGGGATAATCGAACCACCCGCCCTCCCAGAAATCCGTCCGGATGATGTTGGACGGCACCTCCGCGCAACGCTCCCGGTGGAGCATCGCGCGATCGATCGAATGGGCAATATGAACCCAGTACACCATGGCAGGACAAGGGGAGAATGAAAAATGCAAAATGAAAAATTGGAAAATTTTGCCTTTTCAATTTTACATTTTACATTATCCAGAGGAGCTACGGCAGGAGTTGCCACTCGTCCTTTTCGATGAACACCTTTTGGCCGGCCTCAAGCTTCTTCACATCATCTTTTTCAAACATGCGCATGTACCGCGCGATCCGCTCCGGCTCGTCGATCCGCTCTTCCCTCATCATCCCCGTCGGCAATTTGTACTTACGAATCAAAACCGACATGCACACCCTCCTTCGTCCAGCGCAGCCCCTGACCGTGAAATGTGTGCTACCATACCCGACGGCGCACGCGTCGGTCAAGGGCCTCAGCGGTCACGGCGGGCCAATTTCGGGGTCGCTTTCAGTGCGCCGTTTGGTTATAATGGGTATCTCTACCGCTGTCGAAGGAAGGGTGTCCCATGCCGCTGTACGAATATCGGTGCGAGGGGTGCGGCGAACAGTTCGAGGTGATGCAACCGGTCAGCGCCCGGGCGGAAGAGACCTCTTGTCCCCACTGCAACGCGCAGAAGGCGACCCGACTCATGTCGTCCTTCGCCTCCAAGATCGTCGGCGACCACAAGCCAGGGTTCAAGGAGATGAAGGCCTACGATATGCTGCATGAGCGGATGAGCAAGTTCGCGAAGCTGCCGCCGGCCTTCGGCAAGCGCGCCGACCCCCTCCCCTTCGATTTCGGGCCGCGTGTCCCTCACGCGACAGACTCGAAAGGAGGAAGCGGCCAGGGCGGGAGCTGATCCGGTCTCACGCTTGACAGCTTCATTCGCTTGTCCCCTGCATAGCGGAGTCCCTGCGTCGGAACGCGGCCACGGAACATCCCGGTGCCGATTCCGAATTGGATCCAAAGGTTTCAACCCCTTGATCATTTCCGTTCGTACCAGCGTCTTTCTCACTCGGCAACACCGCTGCGTTCGGCCTACCGACCGAGAGGAGGCTTCATGATTGCCAGAGTCCTGATGACCCTGGGCCTGCTTGCGACCGGCGTTGCCATTCCGCCGCACGCGTTCGGAGAAGGAGCCTCCGGTCAGATCGCCGTCGCCGGAAACGGCCCGGAGATGCCGGTGATCGAGAAGCTGGCCAGAACCTTCGAAAAGGCGAACCCCCGCGCTAATGTGGACATTCTGTGGGACGAGAACTCAAAGCCGATCGAGATGCTCAAGTCCGGCCAGGCACACATCGTGGTCGCGGGCAAGGACGAGCCGGACCTGAATGCGACCCAGATTGCCTGGGACGGCATCGCGGTCATGGTGAATCTCTCGAACCATACCAAGGAGGTGACGACCCAGCAGGTGGCTGATATCTTCTCGGGAAAGATCAGACTGTGGTCCGATTTGGGGGGGCCCGAGACGAAGATCCTGCTCATCGACCGCCCTCGCAATCGCAACATTCGGGACACCTTCGAGCAGTATCTGGGGATTTCGGGAAAGATCCCCGACGGAGCAAAAGTGATCGGCCCTGATGACAAGGCCATCAAAACCGTGGCCGGAACCTTGCCCCCGCTGTCCGCCGTCACATACATCTCTCTTGCGTCGGCCCTTGATGCCGTGAGCGGAGGAGTCGCGGTCCGCTTGCTCCCTATAGACAAAGTGGAGCCGGAAAAGCCGACGGTCAAGGACGGTCGGTACAAACTTCGCCGGCCTGTGGTTCTTCTCAGCAGGAAGGAGCCCAACCCGACGGTCGAGGCCTTCGTGGCCTTCGCCCTCTCCAACGAGGGACAGAAAATCCTTGATGAGGCGTACACCCCTATCGACCGGAAAAAGTAATCTTACTAAATCTTGCGAAGGAGGACTGTATGGTCGTGCACTTATTGGCTGCCATCATGGCGCTCGTCTGGGGGCTGTGGACGCTGCCGGCCGGTCCGGCGTGGGCGGCGGAGGAAGGCTCTACTGTCGAGGGGTCCGGCTACAGCTTATTCGACACCGAGTCCATCAAGGGCTTCGACGAGAAGAAGGTCGAGAAGGACCCCGTCTGCGACCGGAGCAAACGCCCCAGGATCATCAAGGTCGAGCCCGACGAAGCCAAACCCGGCGAGCGCGTGGTCATCAAGGGAGAGAACTTCGGCACGAAGGAATGTCTGCAGAGCGTCACCTTCAGCGCCGCCTCCGGAACGAATATTGAGTACAAGTACGTGAACGAGAGCACGATTGAGGCCACGGTCCCCGACGCCAAGGCCGGCATGTCCTTCGTGATCGTCGTGTCCGGCGGCGGCAGCGCCCAATCGAAGCCCGTCCTCATCAAGGCGAAGTAAGCCACTGGACAAGCCCGGGTGAGGAGCGAACGAGCAACGCTCGTTCACCCTTCCCCCGGCCACACGGCCCTGCGCTCCCCCGCATCTAGGTATCCATCCCGTGATTCAACCCTCCCTGGTCGCCGTGTGCGCATCAGCCACGCACTCGACAAGAATTACAACGGTGTGATAGCCTACGCGGACTCTCGACCGGACTGCGACCTAACACAGACGGCGACACGGGTCTAATGCCATGATGTTTAAGAAAATTCTGGTCGCCAACCGCGGCGAGATCGCGATGCGGATCATCCGCGCTTGCCGCGAGTTGAACATCGCCACCGCCGCCATCTACTCCGAGGCCGACTCGACCGGCATCTACGTCAAAAAGGCGGACGAGGCCTACCTGGTCGGCCCCGGACCGGTCCAGGGTTTTCTGGATATGCAGCAGATCGTGGACCTGGCCCAGCGCATCGGGGCCGACGCGATCCACCCCGGCTACGGGTTTCTGTCCGAGAACGCGCAGTTCGCCCATCTCTGCCAGGCCTCGGGCATCACGTTCATCGGACCGTCGCCGCAGGCCATCCATCTCATGGGCAACAAGGTGAAGGCCCGCGAGCTGGCCAAAACGGTCGGGGTGCCGATCGTCCTGGGGACCGAGAGCGGGGATGTCGGCGTGGACGAGGCGGCGGCGTTCTGCCGCACGGCCGGCTATCCCGTCATGATCAAGGCCAGCGCAGGCGGCGGCGGGCGCGGGCTCCGGGTAGTCCGATCCGAGCAGGAGTTGCGGGCCAGCATGGAGACCTCGGCCCGCGAAGCGCAGGCGGCCTTCGGTGACGGCAGCCTGTTTGTGGAGAAATACATCGAGCGCCCGCACCATATCGAGTTTCAGATCCTCGCGGACCGCCACGGAAATGTGATTCATCTGGGCGAGCGCGACTGTTCGATCCAGCGTCGCCACCAGAAGCTGATCGAAATCGCGCCGTCTCTGATCCTGACTCCCCGCTTGCGCGCCGAGATGGGCGAGGCGGCCATCGCAATTGCCCAGGCCGTGGATTACGACAATGCCGGAACGATGGAATTCCTCCTCGACCAGGAAGGACGCTACTACTTCATCGAAATGAACCCGCGCATCCAGGTGGAGCACACGGTCACCGAGCAGATCACGGCGGTGGACATCGTGCGGTCTCAAATCTCGATCGCGGCCGGCGAACCACTGGAGATCCGACAGGAGGAGGTCACCCTCCAGGGGCACGCCATCCAGTGCCGGATCAATGCCGAGGACCCGCGGAACAACTTCCGGCCGTCTACCGGCACGATCACGGCCTATCTTTCTCCCGGCGGCATCGGCGTGCGCATTGACGGCGCCGTCTACAAGGACTACTCGGTCCCGCCGTATTACGACGCGCTGCTCGCCAAACTCACCGTGCGCGGCCGCACCTGGGACGAGACGGTCAGCCGGATGCATCGCTCACTGGAAGAATACGTCCTGCGCGGGGTCAAGACGACGATCCCGTTCCTGAAAAAGATCATGGAGGAACCGGACTTCCGGGCCGGTCGTTTCGACACCTCCTACCTGGAGGCACACCCAGACCTGTTCGAGTACGACGCGACCATCGAGCCCGAGGACCTGGTGGTGGCGATCTCCGCGGCCATCGCCTCGTATGAAGGATTGTAACTAGTTTATCTGGTTAATCTGGTTCGTCTGGTTTCTCCAGTTGAACCAGAGAAACGAGACCAACCAAAGAAACCAAGAAACCCAACTTATGGCCCGACGACAAACGAAGAACGTAGCCGGCCGGAAGGCGACTCCCTCGCGGACGTTCCGACCGCCCCGCCAACCATCCGGCCGACCGGCTCGGGCACCCCGCGGCAGGCAGTCGTGGGCTGAGCTTGAGCCCGCCCCGGCGAAACGCCTTCTGATCACGGACGTGGTGCTGCGCGACGGCCACCAGTCGCTCCTGGCGACGCGGATGCGCACCGAGGACATGCTGCCGATTGCGCAGAAGCTCGACGCGGTCGGCTACTGGTCGTTGGAGGTCTGGGGCGGCGCGACGTTCGACACCTGTCTGCGCTTCCTGAAGGAAGACCCCTGGGAGCGTCTGCGGGCCCTGCGCGCGGCTATGCCGAACACCAAGCTTCAGATGCTCCTGCGCGGCCAGAACATCGTGGGGTACCGGCATTACGCGGACGATGTCCTGGACCGGTTTATCGAGCACTCGGCCATCAACGGCATCGACGTGTTCCGGATCTTCGACGCCCTCAACGACGTGCGGAACATGGAGCGGGCGATGCGGGAGGTGAAGCAGTGCGGCAAGCACGTCGAGGCCGCGTTCTGCTACACCCTCGGCCCGGTGCACAGCCTGGATCGCTTCGTCGAGCTGGCGAAGCGATTGGAAGACCTGGGAACCGATACCCTGTGCATCAAGGACATGGCGGGTCTCCTGGCGCCGGGCGACGCCTACGCCCTGGTCAAGAAGCTGAAGGCAGCCGTGCGGGTGCCGATTCATTTGCACACCCACTACACCTCCGGCATGGCCTCGATGTCCGCGTTGATGGCCGTGCTGGGCGGCCTGGACATGCTGGACACGGCCATTTCCCCCCTGGCCGGCGGGACGTCCCACCCCCCGACTGAGACGCTGGTGGCGGCACTGCGGGGCACCCCGTACGACACGGGGCTCGAGCTGCCGCGCTTCGTGCCGATTGCCGACCACTTCCGAACGGTGCGCAGGAAATACCACCAGTTCGAGAGCGATTTCACGGGAGTGGATACCGAGATCCTGACGTCCCAGATTCCGGGCGGCATGCTGTCCAACCTGGCGGCCCAGTTAGCCGAACAGAACGCGCTGGACAAGATGAAGCAGGTCCTGGAGGAAGTCCCGCGCGTGCGGAAGGACATGGGGTATCCGCCGCTGGTCACGCCCAGCAGCCAGATCGTCGGCACGCAAGCCACCTTCAACGTCCTGACCGGCGAGCGCTACAAGGTCATCACGAACGAGACCAAGAACTACTTCCTCGGGCTGTACGGCCAGCCTCCCGGCCCGTTGAACCCCGACGTCCGGGCCCGGGCCATCGGGGACGAAGAACCGATCAAAGGGAGGCCGGCCGATCGCCTGGAGCCGGAACTCGATGCCGCCAGAAAAGAGCTGGGCGGAAAGGTCTCCGCGATCGAGGACATCCTGTCTTTCGCGCTGTTCCCGGCAGTGGCCCGCCAGTACTTCGACGAACGGGAGCGCGGGGAACTCAAGCCGGAACAACTCGAGCCTCCCCCGGAGAAAGGCCCGGCGGTGGCCCACGAACTCCACTTAGCGCCCATCGAGTTCAACGTCACCGTGCACGGCGAGTCCTACCATATCGAGGTCTCAGGGTCCGGTCGGAAGAGCGATGGCCGGAAGCCCTATTACATCCGGGTGAACGACAAGCTGGAGGAAGTCTACCTGGAGCCCCTCCAGGAAGTGCTGGCCGGAGTCCCCGAAGCGGCGGAGATCGGCACCAAGACCAGCAAGAAGCGGCCGAAACCTGCCAAGCCTGGCGATGTCGCCGCCCCCATGCCCGGCCGCGTGATCAAGGTGCTGGTGTCGAAGGGAGACGCCGTCAAGGTGGGCGATCCGGTGCTGATCATCGAGGCCATGAAGATGGAGAGCCGGATACAGGCCCCGATCACCGGGACCGTGGCCGCCGTCTATGTCACCGAGGGAGAGGACGTGAAGACCGACGAGACGCTGGTGCAGTTGGAGTAGCGTCGCAACTATGCGACGGCGACTGCGACACCTGCTGATGGTGATGCCCTTCCTCCTGAGCGCCTGCGCGACTTCCCCCCAGATTCCCCCGTGGTTTGACTCGATCCAGCGTCTGCCGGTCCGGACCGTGCTGGTCCAGGGGCATCGCATCGCCTACCTGGATACGGGCGATGGCCCGCCGATCATTCTGGTGCACGGCTTCGGCGGCTCCATCTGGCAATGGGAATATCAACAAGGCCCCCTCTCCGCGACGCATCGCGTGGTAACCCTGGATTTGCTCGGCTCCGGATGGTCCGCCAAGCCGGACATCGCCTACACGCCGACTGAGCTGCTCGAGTTTTTCCGCGGGTTCATGGACGAGCTGGGCATCCGCCGCGCCTCGTTGGTCGGCAACTCGATGGGGGCCGGCGTCGTGATCGGCATGGCGCTCGCCTATCCGGATCGGGTGGACCGTGTGGTGCTCATCAGCGGGCTGCCGGATCACGTGCGGGAGAAGCTGACCAGTCCCATCATCAAACGCGCCTTGGACACGTGGGCGCCGGTTTGGTTGGTGAGCCTAGGGAACTGGCTGCTCGGGCGCGGGCCGACCGAAGAGGTGCTGAACGAGCTCGTGCACGACCGCAGCCTCCTGACTCCGGCGGTGATTGAGCGCTCGTACCGGAACCGGAAACACCCCGGCTTCATTCCCCCCTTGATGACCCTTGGCAAAAATCTGCCGCTCTGGGAAGAAGGTTTCGCCAAGCGGCTCGGTGAGATCCGCCTCCCGACGCTGATCCTCTGGGGCGCGGAGGACCGGGTCTTTCCGCCGCAGGTGGGCCGCGCCCTCCATGCAACGATCGTCGGATCGAAGTTCAGTCTGATTCCGGAGTCCGGACACATCCCCCAGTGGGAACGGCCGGAAGCCGTCAACCCGATCCTGCTAGAATTCTTGCGATGAAGAACCGGCCGGCTCACCAAGACACGGCCCGCTCACCGGCTCGCGGGCGTGC
The DNA here is from genome assembly GCA_016207025.1 of Nitrospirota bacterium. Taxonomy (GTDB): domain Bacteria; phylum Nitrospirota; class Nitrospiria; order Nitrospirales; family Nitrospiraceae; genus JACQQM01. Next base: position 23,797 of record JACQQM010000165.1, read on the forward strand.
GCAAACCGGGTACCCGCCTTGCGGGTGATCGTTATTCCTCGCCTCGCGCACCTCGCCGGCGCGCACAGACGTGGCGCCGGGTACCCGTTGCTCGGGGTGCCCATTGCTTTCCCATTGCAATGGGCCAGCGCAACGGGTGAATCGTCGCGCCGTGCGCCCTTGACACTACGCAAACGCAGTCGTCAGTATATAGCGAAACAGTCGAAACCTTGAGGATCGTTCAAGCAGGACAAGGGAGGAAACGATGAACATGGATAGACAGGGATTCATGGTTGCGGCAGGGATCATCGCGTTGGCGTGGATGACCGGATGCGCCAATATGGGCGCTTCAACCGAATCAGGGTTCATGTATAAGAACCTGCCGGTGGCCAGCGGGAGCGCCATGGCCGGCGAGGGCAATACCGTGACCTTCAAAGGAAGCCCGCTCGCGCTGGCCGGACCGGGGATCAAGGTCGGCGAGCCGCTGCGGGATGTCCAGGTCGCCAAAGGGGACCTCTCCTTGATGAACATCGCCGAGACGAAGGGCAAAGTGCGGATCATCAGCGTGGTGCCTTCCCTGGACACCACCGTCTGCGAGCAACAGACGCACTATCTGAGCGAGAAGAACAACGGGCTGGACAAAATGATGGACCTCATTACCGTCAGCGTGGACACACCGTTTGCCCAGGCTCGCTTCGCCAAGGAAGCCAAGATCAAAAATGTGACGTTTCTCTCCGATTTTCGTGGCGGGGAATTCGGCAAGACCCACGGGTTGCTGGTGAAGGACCCGCATTTTCTGGCCCGCACCGTGATGGTGGTGGACAAGGAGAACGTGATCCGGTATATGCAGGTGACCCCGGAATTGGCCCAGATGCCGGACATGGACGCCGCGTTTCGGTTTGCCCGGTCCCTGATTCAAACCGGCGGATAGGCCCAACGCGATTCGCCTCCTGTCCCACAACAGTCTCTCGGGGAATTCATGATCCAGTACGATTTGCTGGTGATTGGAAGCGGTCCCGCCGGCCAGAAGGCCGCCATCCAGGCGGCCAAGCTCCGCAAGCGCGTCGCCATCATCGAGAAGGAGCCCGTGGTCGGCGGCTCGTCCGTCAATACCGGCACCCTCCCCAGCAAAACCCTCAAGGACGCGATCTACCACCTCCACGGGTTCAAGCTCCGCGAATTCACGAACATGTCGTACTCCCTGAAAAAGAACTTCACCCTCCGGAACCTGATGGCCCGCAAGGATCAGGTCGTCAAAAACGAACTGGCGATCATCGCCAACCAGCTCGAGCGGAACGACGTGGAAATCATCCACGGGACCGCGTCCTTCGTGGACCCCCATACGATCAAAGTCGTCAAGCAGCACGGCTACGTGGACACGCTGCAGGCCCCCTTCATCGTGATCGCCACCGGGTCGCGCCCGCGCCGCGGGGAAGGGGTTCCGTTCAACGACCTGACCATCTGTGATTCGGACACGATCCTCTCCACCGAAACCATTCCCAAGATCATGGCTGTCTTGGGCGGCGGCGTCATCGGCTGCGAGTACGCCTCGATGTTCGCCGCCTTCGGCATCAAGGTGACCCTGATCGACCAGCGGACGCAGCTCCTCCGGTTCGTGGACCAGGAGATTGTGCAGGCCTTGATCTACCACATGCGGACGAACGGGGTCATGATGAGGCTGGGCGAGGAGATCGCCGGTGTCTCGGCTGATGAGCACGGCCGGGTGGTCACCACCCTCAAGAGTGGAAAGACCATCGTCACGGACATGCTGCTCTATGCGATGGGGCGGGTCGCCAACACAGACCAGTTGAACCTTACCGCCATCGGCCTGACCACGGACAAGCTGGGCCAGCTCAAGGTGAACGAGTACTACCAGACCGACATCCCGCACATCTATGCGGCGGGGGACGTCATCGGGTTTCCGGGACTGGCCTCCACCTCCATGGAGCAGGGACGCCTGGCGTCATGCCATGCCTTCCAGGTCGCCCAGTCCACGCTGCCCAAGGTCATGCCGTATGGGATTTACACGATCCCGGAAATCTCGACGGTGGGCAAGAACGAGGAAGAACTCACCAAGGAGGGGGTCCCCTATGAGGTGGGACGGGCCTTCTACAAGGAAATCGCCCGAGGCCAAATCTTCGGCGATCTCGAAGGGCTCCTGAAGCTCATCTTTCACCGGGACACGCTGGAGCTGCTCGGCATCCACATCATCGGCGAAGGCGCCACCGAGCTGATCCATATCGGCCAGGCGGTCCTGACTTACAAGGGCAAGGTGGACTTCTTCGTCCACAATGTTTTTAACTATCCCACCCTTGCCGAGTGCTACCGCACCGCCGCCCTGGACGGCATCAACCGGCTCGGAAAAACGTAACCTCGCATGCCCAAGCGACCCCGCCGCGCGAAACGGTCCGCACCCGCATCTCGCAAACGCCGATCCACGCTTCACGCTTCACGCTTCACGACCAAACGTCCCTTGGTGACCCTGGCCCTCGAGTGGTTCCTGAATCCCGACCACCTGCCGTTCGTGGCGGCCAAAGAGGCCGGCTACTTCCGCGAAGAGGGGCTCGAGCTGTCGATTCTGGTCCCGACCGTGCCGGAGGAGTCGCTGGAGTTGGTCGCTCGTGGCAAGGCCGACTTCGGCGTGGGGGAGCAGACCAACCTCATCAAGGCCCGCGATCAGGGCTGGCCCCTCATCTCGATCGCTCCCCTGCTCGCCCATACCGTGGTGTGCTTGATGTATCTCAAGGAGGGGCCGATCAAGCGCCTGGAAAACCTGCGCCACCGGCGGGTGGGCTGGCCCGGCTTGGACATCGATCTCCCGATCCTGGGAACCATGCTGGAGGCCGCGGGGCTCACACACGAGGACATCCTGCCGGTGGATGTGGGCTTCGCGCTCACCGACGCGCTCCTCACCGGCAAGGCCGACGCGGTCTTCGGGGCGTTTATCAACTACGAGCAGGTGGAGGCCGAAGCGCGCGGTGCGTCCGTCGAGTTCATCAGCCCGACCCAGTACAACGTCCCGGACCTCTACCAGCTCGTGGTGATGACGTCCGACCGGATGGTGCAGCGCCAGGCTGACGTCGTGCGCCGCTTCGCGCGGGCGCTCTCCAGAGGGGTGGCGATGACCCAGGACCGCTCCGAGGAGGCGCTCGGGCTTTACTTAAAAGCCAACGCCATGGCGGACCACACGCTCTCGGCCAGCACGTTCAACGCGACGCTGCCGTACTTCCCCAAGACCCTGCGGCAGGACGCCGCCCGGTGGAAGGCGGTGCGCGACTGGCTCTACGGGCGGGGCGTCATCACATCGAAGATGCCCTTGGACAGGCTGTTCACCAACCGGTTCGCGCCGAAGCCTAGCTATTAGCCCCACCCCTTCCCTCCCCCGTCGAGGGGGAGGGACTAAGGGAGGGGGCGCTTATACCACGAAGTTTAGGAATGTCATTCTCGAACCACCTCAGAAAGATCGCCAAGCCGATTTGGGATGCACAATTGACTCATCCGTTCGTCGTCGCCCTGGGCAAAGGTACCTTGACGGAGCGGAAGTTCAAATATTACATCCTTCAGGATGCGCGGTTTCTGGGAGATCTGGCCCGCGTCTTCGCGGCCGGGGCGCAGAAGGCGCCGGATGCCGAATCCGCCCTGCGGTTCGCCAAGCTGGTGGACGAGACCATCATCGTCGAGCGGGGCCTGCACGAGAGCTATGGCAAGCGCTGGAAGATGACGCCGAAGCAGATGTCCTCCGTCCCGATGGCCCCGACCAACTACGCTTACACGCGCCACATGCTGACAGTGGCTGCCACCGGAACCGCGGCCGAGATCACAGTCGTCGCGCTCCCCTGCGCCTGGATCTACTGCGTGGTCGGGCAGCATCTCTTGAGAAACGGCCCGCCGCGCAAGTCTCATCCCTACCGAGACTGGCTGCTGCTCTATGCGTCGCCGGAGTTCGCGGAAGTGCAGCGGTGGATGCGGAAGAAGGTGGATCTGTGGGCGAAGACGGCGGGAAGAGAAGAAAAGCGGCGGATGGAAGAGGCGTTTGTGATCAGTTCGCGGTATGAGTGGATGTTTTGGGAGATGGCGTGGACGGAGGAGCAGTGGCCGGTGTGAGGAGAGGATGGCCGGGCCGGGGAGGCTCTCTCCGCTCGCAGCCCCAGAGCGCCGTTGACCGCACTAAGCTTCGCCTGCGCTTGGCTGCGGAACTTGCTGCGTCCGGCGCACAGCGCGAACGCAGCTTCGAACAGTCCTCGCCACCCACCGGAGCGGGCCGCTCCAGCTCAGCAAGTGCAGTAACCCAACGGCGCTCTGATTGACGCGTCGAGAGCCTACCCCGCCCCAAACCTAGATGGGTGGCACCGGCCACGGAGGGGGGGAGGGAGGAGGTGGGACGAAGATGACGAGGAGGAGTGGCCGGTGTGAGGAAAAGCAGGAGAGGCAGGGCGGCCAGATGGCCTCAAGTGCTCGCGCACCGCGCACACAAGAACATTTAGAAATTTCGAGTAGGATGGCGGTGCTCGGTAGACGCGCGCAGTCTGAGGCCACCTGGCCACCCCGCCCTTTCAGAAGAACACTGGCCACTATCCTACTCCCCTCGCCCCTTGCGGAAGAGGGTGCGGGGCGGGGCCGTCCAGGAGCGCCGCGACCCGAATGGGGAGCAGATAGGTTCACGACCGACCCTCTCATCTATGGCATTGACAGGTTTCCTGCCTCAAAGTAGCCTACCTTCAGTTTCATTATTCACATGAAGCGTTCGCAGCTCACTCCCCAGGCCCAGGGTGAATACAGAGCTTACATCGAAGCTCGATGGAAAGGTTTGTCTGAGTTCCTCCAGGATGCCCAAGACCGCATTTTGAAGTACCTTTTTGTGCTCAATGCAGGCGGCCTTGCTGCAGGCTTGACCTATGTTGCTGCGAAGGAGAACACGGATCTAACGTGGTGGTCAATCATGAGC
>JACQQM010000170.1 GCA_016207025.1 Nitrospirota bacterium
CACAACCTCCGTCGGCTCGATGTAGCGAAAGGCCACAGCGATTCCTTCCGGTCTGCATGAGTCGAACGTCCGTGATCGCGTGGCCTGAGCCCAAGGCTCGTTTTCCGCGCAGATGGGAGGGGGCTCGCAATGGCGCTTCCGTCCCGTGTCTCACAGCGCGCTCTCCCCGCATGGCATCCCTCTTGCTCGATTCAAGGTGTTGAGCGCTTGCCACGGACGAGCAGAACACCTGCTTCGAGGAGGACAGGAGGCCATGACTTACGACGAGGCGTTACGGCTGCTTGAGCTCTTTCAAAAGCGAGACTATGCGCAGGGGCGACCCCATTTTTACATCCGGTCGTGGAGGTCCAATAGTTGGGTTCGGCCCAAGGGAGTGCGTATCCTGGCCTCCTCCAACGAGCTCGCGATCCTCGACTGGGAGTCTGAAGAATGGGAAACGATCCCCTTCAAGGATGTTGATTTCGGCCTCTGGTGACCTCCGGATTTACCTTCAGCTGGGGGTGGAACCCCCAGCCGTCGGCCCGTTGTTGCAGCGAGGGGTATGGTCGCATCTGCGGTGAGAAGGCGGCTCGTTCATGACCGCATCGCTCTGCCCGCGCCGAGGTACGAGAGCCAAGTCTCGATTGAACGAGCACTGCTTGAACGGCGATCCATCCGAGAATTTACGGACGCGCCACTTGCGCTGACCGATCTCTCGCAACTGCTCTGGGCCGCGCAAGGTCTCACGGATGCGCGCGGCTTCAGGACCGCTTGCTAAACGATCTGGAGCAGCCGCTCTACATCATGCCGATCGGCCGGCTATAGGGGGATGACCCCGGGCGCCGGCATCGCTCGGCTTCATGGTCGGATGGGGAGCGCGACCGGGCGGAAGGGAAGCTCATCTGATCAGGAGAGGACCCCGTGCAATCGATCGAACAACTTCGCGGGAAGCTTCTGCAGCAGCGACGCACGTTGTTCCAGGAAGTCGCTCAGGTTGAAGACGATCTCCTCTGGCTGGAGATGGATGTGGAACCGGAGGCGCAGGAACGCGGGCAAGACGAGAGCCTGATTCGCTTGCTCTCACGGATGGATGATCGCCAGAAGGCCGAGATCGAAGAGATCGACCGGGCGCTGGTGAAGATCGCCATAGGTACCTACGGTCGCTGCGAGGTGTGCGGCAAGCCGATCCCGTGGTCGCGATTGGAGGCGCTCCCGACGGCCGCCACCTGTCTGCCGTGCGCGGAACGTCGCGCGAGGTAGCTTCGACATGCAGCCGCGGGATGACGGCGGGCTCTGCATCCTGCGCCACGCTGTGGAGACCAACGAGCGGGAAATCACGTTGTTTCACATGAACGGATGAGGCAGGCCGCCGGGCCCGCGCTCACAGCTTGTAGCCGAACCGGCGAAGCAGCGCCTTGCGTTCAGCGATCTCATGTTCCTGCTCGATGCCGTGCGGGGCGCTCCCATCCACCACGCCCAGTATGCCGCGGCCCTGGGAGGTCTCGGCGAGGATCACCTCCACCGGATTGGCGGTCGCGCAGTGGATCCCGCACACTTCGGGTACCTGGCGGATTGCCGGGAGCACGTTGATGGGGTAGCAGTTTCGTAGAAAAATAATGAAGCTGTGTCCGGCCCCAATCGCTTGCGCGTTGCTGCGCGCGAGCTCAATCAACTCCTGATCGGTTCCGCTCCACCGCACCAGACATGGGCCCGAGGATTCACAGAATGCCAGGCCAAAGGCAATGCCGGGCACGGCTCCGACCAACGCCTCGTGGAGGTCCTCCACGGTCTTGATGAAGTGCGCCTGACCGATGATCACATTCACCGTGTCCGGTTTCCGGACCGTCACCGAGATGAGGTTCACCGCCATGATTTCTTACCCCCTCGTGCTTGGAGTCCTCGTCAGTGGGTCATGCCCAGCTTTTCAGAAAGAGCACAAGAACCGATACGGGACTCACCGGCCGCAGCGGTAGGTTTTGAGCGTGCCTGCTGTAGACTCTCGCTCAAGATCCTCAATGCTCCGACCAGTGAGCACCGAGGTTTGATATTCCTCGGTGATGTCGTGGCCGGGTCGGGCCTCATTGTCCCGCTGCTTCACCAGCAACCATTGCCGTGGCTTCCCCTTCATCTGCACCAACGAGAAGCGGCCTTTGAGCCGTTGACCGTGCAAGATGAAGTCCAGTTTCCCCGCCCGCAGCATCGACTCGGCGGTCTGGCCGGCGCGCGCTGCCCTCAGAGGTTCGAACCAGCCGGTGTCCCAGACCAGCACAGGCCCCGCTCCGTATTGGCCCTCCTCGATGACACCCTCGAAGTCGGCATAGTCGAGGTCGTGGTCGTCCACCTGCACCGCCAGCCGTTTCATTGCCGGATCGAGCGAGGGCCCCTTCGGGATGGCCCAGGACTTGAGCACACCCCCGATCTCCAGCCGGAAGTCATAGTGCAGTCGGGAGGCCTGATGCTTTTGGACATTGAAGACCGGCTGTTTCAACTCTTCTTGTCCGTCCCGTGTTCAAGCCGGTAATCATCTGCTCCACGAGTGGCTCAAGATACGGTTGTTGCCGAGACCCGTTCCACAGTAGGCCGTCACGGCGTCCTGGATATGCATGATGGCCTCCTCCTGCCGTATCGGCTTGAAAAGATGCCGGAACCGGGCCTGCAATCGCATGCACTCCTCAACCGGCCGTCGTTTGGGGATATAGGTATGCGTCACCTGGCCGTTTTCATCTGTGAGAAGGGGCTGTGGAAGTTTGCCGGCGGAACCTTCAGCTCTCGCGCGAGGGGTCCGTCGCCCCATCCAGCGGCACCATGACAGCGCAGGCAGTGCTGCTCATAGAGCCGCTTGCCGTTGCTCACGTCGCCGGACAGGTCCTGGCCCTGCAGGGGAAGGGGCAATACCAGCGATCCTGCTCCGATGACCAGGGGAAGGAGAAGCCCCACCGCCATTCCGGTGGACCGCCGTGGGTTCAAGAGCCGCATCACGTCTTACCCCGTTCAGCTCTTCTTGGTCGTCCTGGGGATAAAACTGGTGATCATCTGTTCCACCTTTTTGCTCCCGCAGGACGGGCAGGTGGCGGCTCCGCTCTCGTGCTCCTTGAGCGTCAGGGCGATGAGAAACTCTTTGCCGCACTCCAGGCATTTGTAGTCGTACATGGGCATGGCGTTCCCCCAGAAGTGATGAATGATGAACGCTGAGTGATGAATGGGCGAACCGAAGGATCTGGGCTTGAGTCTTAATTCAGCATTCAGCATTCATCACTCAGCATTAGTTTTTACGTGCCGTTCGCCCCAGGTCGAGACAATCCGCGCCATCTCTTCCAAGCGCTTCGCCACTAAGCCGAACACGGTTCCGTCCGGATACTGCCCATCGGGTCCTCGTTCACCGGCCGGGGTTCCGGTCAACAGTTCCACCGCTTCCTCCACCGTGTGGACGGCGTACACCGTGAATGTTCCGGCTTTGACCGCTTCCACGACTTCCCGACGCAAGGCCAGGTGCCTCGCGTTGCGCGCTGGAATAATCACGCCCTGCTCCCTCGTGAGCCCCCGTTTCTGACAGGACTCGAAGAACCCTTCGATTTTTTCGTTCACGCCGCCGATCGGCTGGATTTCTCCGAGCTGGTTGACGGACCCCGTGACGGCCAGGGACTGGCGGACCGGCACGGCGGCGAGGCTGGAGAGGATCGCGACCAGTTCAGCGAGGGCGGCGCTGTCTCCCTCGACTTCGGAGTACGTCTGCTCGAACGTCAGGGTGGCGCTGAGGGCGAAGGGATGGGAGCCGGCAAATTTCCCGGCCAAGTAGCCGGACAGGGTCATCACGCCTTTGCGGTACACGTGACCGGCCAGCTCGGCTTCCCGCTGGATGTCGATGACGCCCTTGGTGCCCACGAACGTTCGGGCCGTGATCCGACAGGGACGACCGAACGCATAATCGCCCAGCTGATGGACCGAGAGCCCGTTCACTTGCCCGACCGCTTCGCCATCCAGATCCACCATCAAGGTCCCTTCCTTGATCTCATCCTGGATCCACTGTTCGGGAAGATCGGCACGGTGCCGCTTCTTGGCGACCGCCGTTTCCACGTCGGTCCGCGACACCTTCGTCCGCCCCTCGTGGCGCGCCCAGAACGCCGCTTCGCGCACCACATCGCTCAGCAGGCTCAGCCGCAGCGACAGCCGGTCATGGCGCTCGGCCAGACGCGACCCATGTCGGATCAATTCAGCGACCGCATCCGCTCCGAAGTGCGGCAGGTTTTCTTCCTGACACAGCTTGGCGACAAACCGCCCATACATCCTGTCCTGATTCTCGTCCCGGCTCACGTCGACGTCGAAGTCGGCTTTCACTTTGAAGATCTTCTGGAAATCTTCCTCGTAGGCCTGCAGCAGGTGATACA
>JACQQM010000171.1 GCA_016207025.1 Nitrospirota bacterium
ACATCATTGTGACGGATCAGTCGAGGCCGCAGCTCTTTCACCACGAACCGCAGGGCCATGTCGGACGCTTTGGAGCCGTCGGCGGCCAGCAGCACCCGGCGGATCGGACGAGGCGGCTCCTTGACCACCAGCACGGAGCACGGTGCATGAAGGGTGACCTGCGAAGAGACACTGCCGAGCAGGAACCTATCAAGCGCGTGCAGCCCCCGGTGTCCGAGCACGACGAGATTGCCGCGTCTCACGTGTTTGAGGATGGTCGGGGCGACTGCCCCCCTCTCAGCGATGGCTTTCCCCTGGATGTTGAGAGATGACAGCAGCGCCTTCGCCTCGGCCGCCACCCGTTTTCCCTGAGCCTGCAGACGCTTGGCCTCGGCTTGGATGAACGGCTCAATTCCGACCACGATCGGCTGCGACATGAACGGCGCTCTCAGCGAGACCAGATCCACGACGTGCAGCGCCGTGACCTGGAGGGCTGTCGCAAAGGGCAGATGGGCAAGCCACTCCGTCGCCCATCGGCCGTACTTCGAACCGTCTACCGCCAGCACAATCTTCATCAGTCAACTCCCAGAGAATGGGTTAGTGAACCATTGAATGATTTGTTGATTTGCTGATTTGTTGATTTGTTGATTGGCGGATTCAATCATCAACTCATTCAATCAGACAATCGTGTAATTCTTACGCGGGGGGCCAGTCGCTGGACATCGCGGAGCCGGCATAACTGGTTCCCAGGCGCCAGGGTCGCCGCCGTGCCCGACGCCGTCGCAAAGCGCACGCAGTCCTCCAAGGATTTTCCACCTGCGTGCCGGAAGACGAATCCGGCCACGGTGGAATCGCCCGCCCCCACCGTGCTTCTGACTTTGACGGACGGAGGGATGGCCCGATAGCAGTCGGACCGGCTCACCAGGAGCAGCCCCTGCCGGCCTCGTGAGACCATGACAATCTCCACGCCAGCACGTTGCAGGGCCATCGCGGCCTCGAGGATGTCCGCATCGGTCCGAAGCGGACGCCCGGTCACCCGACGGAGCTCATTCAGGTTCGGCTTGATGGCAAACGGCTTGGCCTTCAGACCGGCCTTCAGGCACGGCCCGTCGGCGTCCAAGATGGCTTTGGCGCCCTGGCGTTGGACCAGCCCGACGATCTGGCGGTAGGCGTCGGGCGGAACGCCGAGCGGCAGGCTTCCCGCGATCACGACGTACGCATCGCGCAACCCCAGCACGCGCAGATGCGCCAGGAACGCTTCCCACTCCTCTCTGGTGACGGATGGGCCCCTCGTGTTCAGCATCGTCTGGGTTCCACACGCCCGGTTGCAGATGATGATGTCCCGGCGGGTCTCCCGGGCGATCGGCGTGAAATAACAGTTCACGCCCTCGGCCTTGAGGAGAGCCACCATGACCTGCCCGTCGTGTCCCCCGATGAACCCCAAGGCCATGCTGTCTCCGCCCAGGTGTCGGATGGCGCGGGAGACGTCGATGCCCTTTCCGCCCGCGTAGAGACATTCGGACTTCACCCGGTTGGCGTCATCCACGCGGAGGTCGTCCACCTCAAGGTAATGGTCGAGGGCCGGGTTCAACGTAATGGTGTAGATCACGTAATCAGCCTGGTGAGCGCGCGAGATGCACCCGTTGGCGCGCCCGTGATCTTCTGCGCCCCATCCGGCTTCTCCACTTGCACGGTGGACACTTTGTATTCCGGACACTTGGAGCTCTCGTCCGCGCTCGAGGACAGCAACGCATTCGTGTCCGTGGCCGGAAAGTGGAAACTCGTGAAGAGCTGCCCGCGCTCCACGCGCTCGCTCACGGCCAGCGGCAACACCGCCTCGCTCCGGGCGCTCACCAACCGGACCAGTTCGCCGTCCCCAAGGCGCAGGCGCGCCGCGTCTTCCGGGTGCATCTCCAGGACATCGGCGTCCACCAGCCGCACGATGTCGGTGCGGCGGGTCTGCGCCCCGCAGTTATAGTGTTGGAGGATGCGGCCCGTGATCAGGACGAAGGGGTAGGCTTCGCTGGGCGACTCGCCCGGAGGCAAGTAGTCCACCGGCACGAACCGAGCCCGTCCGCGCGGAAACCGATCAGCATGCATCAACGGCGTGCCGGAATGCTCCGCCGACGGGACCGGCCACTGCAGGCCGTCCGCCTGTTCCAGCCGCTCGTACGAGACCCCAGCCAGGGTCGGCGTGAGCCGCGCGAGCTCATCCATAATCTCAGCGGGGTGCCTGTACTGCATCGGATAGCCCATTCGGGTCGCCACTTCGCTCACCACCTGCCAGTCGGGCAGGATGCCGGCCGGCGGCTCCGTCGCTTTGCGGATCCGCTGAAGGCGTCTTTCTAGATTGGTGAACGTCCCGTCCTTCTCCAGGAAAGACGCCGCCGGGATCACCAGGTGGGCGAACTTCGCGGTCTCGGTGAGAAACAGATCCTGCACCACCAGGAACTCCAGACGGCTGAGCGCCTCCCGCACCTTCTTGAGATTCGGATCGGTCTGCGCCACGTCGTACCCGATGATCCAGAGCCCTTTCAGCCGTCCCTCCAACGCCGCATCCCACATCTCCGGGATTTTCATGCCGCGTCGGCTCGGCAGCGGACGGCCAGTGATCGCCTGGTGCCTGACAGCCAGCTCCGGATCATCCAGCCGCTGGTAACCGGCGAAATACATCGGCATGGAGCCGCTGTCCGACGCGCCCTGCACGTTATTCTGTCCCCGCAGCGGGTTGATCCCGGTCCCCGGCCGTCCGATGTTCCCGGTGGCGAGCGCCAGGTTACACAGCGCGATCACCCCGTGGCTTCCCCACCGGTGCTCGGTCACGCCTAGACCGTGCACACACATCGAGGCGCCGCTCGTCGCATAGCGGCGGGCCGCCTCGCGGATTTTCACGGCCGGGACGCCGGTGATCCGCTCGGTCACCTCCGGAAGACAGGAGGCGACGGTCTCCATCCAGTCCTGCAGCCCTTCCGTCCGTGCTTCGATGAAGGTCTTATCCAGCAGCCCTTCCGAGACGATCACATGGCCCAGCCCATTCAGCAGCGCCACGTTGGTGCCGGGCCGCAACCGTAAGTGGAGATCGGCCAGCCGCGCCAGTTCGGTGCGGCGCGGATCAACGACGAGGAGCGGCACGCCCCGGCGCACCGCCTGCTTGATTCTGGCGCCAAGCACCGGATGGGACTCGGTGGGATTCGCCCCGACCACCAGGATCAGCTTCGCGCGATCCAGGTCGTTGATCGAGTTGGTTGCGGCGGAAGCGCCCAGCACCTCCATCATGCCGGTCACAGTGGCGCTGTGACAGACGCGGGCGCAGTTGTCGATATGGTTGGTCCCGATCACGCAGCGCATGAACTTGGAGTAGAGATAGTTTTCTTCGTTGGTGCCGCGACTGGAGGAGATCGTCGCCAGCGCATCGGGGCCGAACGCGCCCTTGATCCGCGTGAATTCCTCGGCCAGCCGATCCAGCGCCGCAGTCCAGGTGATCTCTTCCCACTGTTTGCCGCGGCGAACCAGCGGGACCCGGAGACGGTCCGGGGCGTAGATGTAGTTCCAGCCGTACCGGCCCTTCATACAGGCATGCCCCAGGTTCGACGGCCCATTGTCGGCCGGCACCATGCTGACGACCCGGCCGTCGCGAACGCCGGCATCAAAGGCACAGCCCATGCCACAATAGGCACAGGTGGTGCGCACGGTCTTCGCCGGCCTGCCGAACTTGGCGATCGAGTGGTCCTGAAGGGCTCCGGTCGGACATTCCTTGACGCAAGCCCCGCAGGATACGCAGTTCGAGGCGGCAAAGCCTGTTGCCTCGCCGGCCAGCGGGGTTGCGCCAGCGATCGGGCGAGCCGTGAACGCTCTTCCGATCATCGTCAGCGCGAAAGTCCCCTGAATCTCGTCGCAGGCCCGAACGCACCGCTCGCACGAAATGCAGATGGCATTATCAAGCGAGAAGAACGGGTTCGATTCATCCCGATAGGACGCGCGATGGGTTTCCGCGTCGTACCGGACCCGCTCCAGTCCCAGCCTCGCAGCCAGGTCGCGCAACGGCTGCAGCCCCCCCTCACCTTTACCTCTCCCCCCGACAGTAACAATCGGGGGGAGAGGGAGGGGTGAGGAGGGTTGTTCTGACAGATACAGCTCAAGGATGGTTCGCCGATGCCGCGCAAGCCGGTCCGTCTGAGTCCGGACCACCATCCCTTCCCGCACCGGCGTCGTGCAGGACGCCGGGGTCCCCGGCTGTCCGTCCACCTCGCAGAGGCAGAGGCGGCATGACCCGATCGGATCCAGATGATCCGAGCGACAGAGGCTCGGGATCCTGATCCCCGCCTTCTGCGCCGCCATGAAAATCGTCTCCCCGGACAAAGCGGCGACAGGCTGGCCATCCACCGTCAGGCGCACAGCCTGCCCGGGCTCGGTTCTCTTCCGAAGCGTTCTCATTTCATGAGTCTCCGGAATTCCTCTCCGAAATGCTCGATAGCCGTGAGCACGGGGTACGGCGCACGGCCTCCAAACGCGCACAGGCTGGCGGTCTTCATCGTCTCCCCTAGGTCGGCCAGCAGGTCGAGATCGCCAGGCCGACCGCGGCCAACCTGGATGCGCTCCAGGATCTCGCGGCCCCGCACCGACCCGATGCGGCAGGGCGTGCATTTCCCGCAGGATTCGTCCGCCGTGAAGGCCATAAAGTGCCGAGCCAGCTCCACCATGTCGGTCTCGTCGTCATACACCACGATCCCGCCGTGGCCCAAGATCGCCCCGGCCTCGGCGAAGGCGTCGTAGCAGATTCGGATGCCGAGCCGTGAGGCCGGGAACAGGCTGCCGAGCGGGCCGCCTACCTGCACCGCCTTGAACCGTGCCCCTGGGGCCATGCCGCCGCCGAACCGCTCCAGCACTTCTTCGAGGGTCGCGCCGAATGGAATCTCCACCAGGCCCGGCTGCTTCACGCGTCCACCGATCTGCAGCACAACAGTGCCGCGCGACCGCTCCGTGCCCATTGAAGCGTACCACTCGCCGCCGCGAGCCAGAATGCTCGGCACGATGGCGAACGTGAGCACGTTGCTCACAATGGTGGGCCGGCCATAGAGACCGGACACGGCGGGATAGGGCGGCCTTGCTTGGACCACGCCCCGCCTGCCCTCCAGTGACTCCAGCAGGGCTGTTTCCTCACCGACCACATAGGAGCCTGCGCCGACGAGCACCTCCAGATGGAACCCGGTACCATGAGAACCGGGCGGGCCGGAGCCCAGCAGCCCGGCCCGCTCCGCCCGTTCGATCGCTGCCCGCAGGGTCCCCGCCGCGGCTGGGTACTCCTTTCGACAGTAGATGTAACCCGTATCGGCGCCGATCGCGCGGGCACAGATCAACATGCCCTCGATCAACCGGAACGGCTCACCTTCCATGATCATCCGGTCGCAGTAGGTCCCCGCATCGCCCTCGTCGGCGTTGGCCACCACATACTTCCGGTCCGAAGCCGTTTCCCGGGCGATCTGCCATTTGTTCCAGACCGGAAACGCCGCGCCGCCGCGCCCGCGCAATCGGGAAACTTTCAACTCTTCGATCATCGCGCCCGGTGAGAGCTGCCGCGCCCGCTCCAGCCCTTTCGTTCCGCCGCAGGCACTGTATTCATCGAGCGAGAGAGGCTGCGTCACGCCGAAGTTCGCAAAGGTGACGCGCGTCTGCCGGGACAGGAACGGAATCTGGCTGACCGGCGCGCCGCCCGAGCCGGCCAGAATGCGCGGGAGGTCGTCCGGTGTGACATTGGACCAGGCAACTCGGCCTCCTGGCATATCGCGCTCGACAAGCGGCTCAAGGAAGAAGGCGCCCCGCGAGGAAGTCCGGATCAGTTCCAGCCCGGGCGTGTGCGCCCAGGCCTTGGCCAGCCGGTCGGCTCCCGCCGCGCGGGCTGAGGTGTCGTTTGAGAGGTACAGGCGCGTCATATCTGAAATGCAAAATGCAAAGTGCGAAATGAATAATTTTGCATTTTTAATTTTTCACTTGGCATTGCGCGCTACTCATACTCGTTCAGCAATTCCCCAACCTTCTGGGGCGCCACCCGGCCATGGACATCGTCATCCACCATGAGACTCGGTCCGACGGCACAGTTCCCGACGCAGTAGATCCTTTGCACGGTGAACCGGCCGTCCATCGTCGTTTCGCCGACATCGATGTTGAGGGCATCCCGCAAGGCAGCCAGCACGCGGTCGCAGTGGTTCGCCACGCAGGACTCTCCTATGCAGATTCGAATCAGGTGGCGCCCCGGCGGTCTGGTGCGCAGTTCAGGATAGTACGAGAGAACGCCCGCGACGTCCGCCTCTGTCACCTCAAGCGCGTGGGCGATCTCGCCCACCGCATGCAACGGCACCGAGCCGAGCGCCTTCTGAATGGCAAGCAAGGACTGTAAAATATTCGGTGGGCGTGATTGAGTGGTATGGTTCAGCCGGCAACGCTCCAGAATGGCGGCCAGTGCGGACAAGCCCTCTTCGACCATAGCCGAACCTCTTAGCCCGGTTTATTCATGACGGTTCGTCACGAAACCGCGCAGACGCCAGGCGAAACGGGCGCTTGGAGCCGGGAAGGACTGAGGCGTACTTGAAACAGTACGTTGAAGGACTGAGCGGCGAGACCGCCCGGTGCAGCGACGTATCCGCGGTTGCAGTAGAAGCGCTCATGAATAATCCGGGTTAGAGTCCAACATGGGCGCGTAGCCGATTATAGTCATAGCCCGGTTTGCCGATCCGACGACGGCCGAGATCATCCCGTTCCAGCTGGTTAATGAGCGCGGCCACTCGCGCGCGTCCATCCGGCCGGCCCATCGCATGGCGCGGAGTCTGGCCTCCCAGCCCCGGCGACGGCTGGTCGGCCCACTCCAGGTAGACTGACTCCAGAAAGGCGGACAGCAGACGGTGTTCCTCCTCGGCCGTAACCACGATCGTCAGGGGAGTCACATCCTCCGCAGCGACATCCACCTCGGGCAGCTCATGAGGCGGGACGGCGGTGGACTCCCCCCGGAAATGGAGCGAGTAGCCGAAGGTTGAGGCCAGCAGATGCTTGAGACCGTCAAGCCGCTCCCTGGAGTCACACTCCACCACCAACTGCGTGGGCGTGAGGGTCAGCCTCGCCACCACGGGGGAAGCCGGCCCCGTTGAGCCATTCCCCCGCTGCACCCATGAGCGAACGGAGTCCGTCATCTCAGCTTGCCGACCTTGCCGGTCTGGCCGGACCCCTGGAACGGGCGGCTCGACCTGCAATCCCTCCATCTGGCACAGGCCATCCGCCAGGAATCGAAACTCATGATGGTCGTAGAGCGTCAGCGCGTACAGGAACGGCTCACCAGTGGTGGTGTGGTAACGGATGCCGGACTCGGCCTCGAGAAGGGCTCCCAGCCTCGCTTGCGCCAGATTCCAGAGCAAGATGTGTCCATACCGTTTGGCGAATTCTTCCCATTGCCCGAGATCGAACGATCCGGACTCCGCCTCCAGCTCGCGCCGCCATTCATTCGTCGCCTGGTAGACGGACCGTGCCATTGACGCCGAAAGCGTGACCGCCGTTCCCGCAAACACCGCGCGATCCGGCGACGGATGCCCCGGTCGGCGGAGCAAGCGCGTGAGGAGTACCTGGCCTGGTTTAAAACCCCGAGCGAACCCGCCGCTCGCTGCGCGAATCGCTTGGCCATCGCCGAGCGAACGCAATGCGAGCCCGCCCTCTGTGTTCTGGATGTCAATGGAGAGGATCTCCAGCAGGTCCATGTTTGAATGGTGGAGGGGGTCCAGCCAGGCGCGCTCTTCCTCCGGCACGTGGACCGTGATCACATCCCGGAGCTGTTCGATCAGTGAGAGCTGTCCGTCCTCGGGATAGTAATCCGCGTAGAGATACAGGGTGGCCAAGGCGACCTCCTCCGGAAAGGGCGCCAGGGGGAGTGTCTGGGCATAGTCGGCGTATGGGCGAAGGGCTCGGCCCAGCGCAATCTGGCGCTGCATCGCGAAGGTAGGTTCCAGCGACAGCGCTTCGAGCCTCGCCAGGACGGACTCGAGCGACGGCTCAATCGGGATCCACATGCCAACGGCATGTTCACTCACGGGCTTCATGAATCTCTTCCATCACGATCGCCTCCGCCTCCAGCCAGTCCTCCAGCGCGTGGCCCTCCCGTTTCCCGCGTTGCTCGTAGAGCTCGTACGCCTTCTTCGCAATGCGCTCCCACATGCCGTCGGGCAGCTCGATCGGCTTGGGTTGATCCCGCGGCGGCGACCTCGGCGGCGATTTGGGCTTCGAGATCGGCTTCGACGGGCTTTTGGCTTTCACTGGCTTGGCCTTTTTCTTGTTCATGTCCAACACCTTCCTTGCAGGAATCCCCCTTAGGTTACACCGGACGCCTCGCGGCATCCAGTACCACTCGTTTGTGGCCGGGGCTGAACTTCGGGCTTTTGACCGTCAGCACAAGACACTCAGCCCGACGCAGCACCGCCTCCGCGACGCTTCCACTGATCAAGTGGGAGACCCCGCGCCGCCCATGCGTGCCCATCACGATCAGGTCGCACCCCTGGCCGCGCACAAATTCCAAGATCGAATCGGCAGGCAGGCCGCCTCGCATCACGTGCTTGGCTTGCAGGCCATGCGACGTCAGCAGCGTCGCCAGATCCGCCAACCGAGTTTCCAGGCGTTTCCGCATCTTGTGCTCCTCGGCAGCATGGACGAGTGCGAAATCCAACCCGTAGGAAACTGGTTCCAGCACGTGCAGGATCGTCACCGCGGATCCGAACTGCTTGGCCACCTGGACCGCGTACTCCAACGCGTCGAGGGAACAATCTGAGAAATCCACCGGCGCCAAGACATGCCTGATGCCTGCGGGAACCGCGGCCTGCCCGGCTTCCGCCGCTCGACCTGGCGGTTTCGCCAGCCGAACCGTCAGCACCGGACACGGCGCACCCTTCACCACCCGCTCCGCCGTGCTCCCCAGGAGGATATGCTCCAACCCGGTTCGCCCATGCGTGCCGAGGACCACCAGGTCTGCATCACTGTCTTTCGCCTTCTCATTAATCCGCTGGCTCGGGATACCCAAGACATGCTGTCCCTGAGCCGCCAGCCCTGCCTGCTTGGCGCGGTTCACCAGATCATCAAGCTGTCGGTCTGTCTCCTTCCGTAGCTGTTCGAGGTACAGGCTGTTGACCGGAAAGTCTGGATCCATTCCCGGTTGGAATTCCAGCACGTGGAGAATGTCCAGCTTCGCCTGGCAGGCTGTCGCCAGAAACACGGCATAGCCCTGGGCTCGCGCTGCACATTCCGAAAAATCGGTTGCGAGGAGGATTCGACCAATGAACGGTGCCATCACACGGCTCCGACGCTCATCAGCAGAATCTCCCCCTTCATGTTGGGGTGGATCGAGCATTTGAACTCGTACCGCCCCGGCCGCTCGATCGTGAAGCGGATCGCCGCGTCGCGGCTTGGGTCCAGGAACACGCCCCCGATCCCTCGCCCATAGGTGATGGCGCCGCTACTTTCGACCTGCGTCAGGCTGTCCAGAAACACACGAGAGCCGAAGTCGTGCCGCACCGCATCTTCATTCCGGATCGTGATCAGCGTTGGGACGCTGAGCTGGAGCGGGCCTTGCTTCGTGACGAAGGTGAAGTCCTTGATCGTCACATCCACGCGTTGCTCGGTTTGCGCCCCGGCCTGTGCCAGCAGGGCCAGAGCGAGAGCCGCAGCCAGCCCCATCTTGCCCATCCATCGTCCGTATCTCCGTCCGCATCCCGATCTGTGTTCGGCGATCATCGCGCCTCCTTTGGCCGAGCTTCGGCAGGGCGTCGCGTCGGTTGCAGCCGGCCGGACAGCGGCACGCATAATACCGGACAGCCGGCAGTCCGTACCACTTTTTCCGCGGTGCTCCCGAAGAAAATCTTCTCTACGCTTCCAGTCTGCCCCCCGTAGCTGCCCATCACCACCAGGTTGACTTTTTCGCCGCGGGCCGTTCGCGCGATTTCCACGAACGGAGAGCCCTCCGCTATCAAACGCTTGATGTCGAGTCCCTTCGCCTCTTCAAAACTGAGCAGGCGGTGTGCATTCAGACGCGCCTGGTGGCGCAACCGCTTCTTTTGCGCGGCCTCCTCCGACGGCCGAGCCAGCCCGAGCATGTTCAACGTCTCGAGGGACTTGGTATCCACCACGTGGATCAGCAGCACCTCGGCCTGGAACACCCGCGCGAGCGACAGCCCCACGCGGAAGGCTTCCTCCGAGCACGGCGAGAAGTCCACCGGGATTAAAATCTTGGGAAAAAGCGGTCCTGGCATAGATTCCTCTCTTAATTTCACGACGGTCTATCCGCAGCAGTGATGGTACCGCTCTTCCGGCACCTCGCGCATCTTCGCCAGCGTCTCTTCCGCCTCCTGTGCGGACAACGACTGATCGATCCACGGATACAGGATGGTTTCCTCTTTTCTGTTATGCGCGACGAGCACGTCGAGCAGCCCCCTCTCGAATTCGTCCGTGTTCATCTCTCCCTTGGCGATCCGATCGTGGATCTGTTCGAGAAAGCCCTTGATCTGCCGGTGCTCCATGCGCATCACCGCCGTCGGGCCGCGGTCCTCTATTCCCGTGCGGTGCTCGAACAGCGGGAAGAGGATCTCTTCTTCCCAGACAATGTGCCGCTGCAGGCCTTGCTTAAACTCTGAAAAAAAGTGCTTGGCTTTCCCGACATCGCTTCCTTTCATCGCTTGGAATTCCCGGAACAGTCCGTCCAGCCGATCATGGTCTTGGCCCATAAAGTCCGTGATGGCTTTCATGAGATTGCTCCTTTTGCTCCAGCCATGCGCTTGTGGAGTGAGCAAGAGCGGTGCCATCGCCAGAATGGTCGATGGCTGATGGCTAACGGCTTATAGTCCGTGCACTTCTGGCTTGTGCCATTTGCCATAAGCCATTTGCCATTGGCTCCCAATCATGACGGGGGGAGTCCTGCTACAGCCCTGTCGGCAGCCCTGTAGCGTAAGGCCACAAGAGAGGGCGATGGTTCTGAGGGCATCTCGGGCTTGGCACAGCGTCCTGCAACGATCCTGGAGGCTTTTATTTCGCACCTCTTGAAGCAAGCCGGATCTCCACCTTCGGCGGTACCGCGAGGGATTGGTGGACGGTGCAACCGTGGGCGACCTTCAGCAGCGTTTCCCGCTGAGACGGCGGGAGCACCGAAGGGAGATGAAACAGTACCTGGCCACGAAGTAGCCAACGCAGCTCGCGAGCGAGCCGACGAAGAGTTCCACGGGGCTCATCCCCGCGTCGCTCCCACCGTCTTCGCTCGGCTGATCGGTCACAAGCGTGTGCCGCTCGCTTATGACGTCGAACCGGGTTTCTCCGTGGAAGGCAATCGTGAGATTCATAGCGTCAACTTCTCGTGCGTCAGCGACGCGAGCCATGATGCGTCCTGTCTGTCCCTTCACGCCTTTCCGGAAGGTTTTGTCGGACACGTGTTCATTCCAAGCAGGAACCAGGCCGGACAAAAGCCAATAGCGCCGGTGACAAGGGCCACGGCGCCCACTCCATAGGCTGCCGCCATCCCCCAGGTCGGCAGCCCCGCAAAGGCGCCAACCGCTAACAGGACCAAGCCCAGGATGAGCCGGATCGGCCGTTCAACTCCACCCACATTGCAGGTCATGGCAGCACCTCCTTGCTCTGAAGCTATCAGCTATTAGCGTTCAGCCATCAGCTTCAGCATATCGGTTTCGCGATCAATCACGGCTGGCAGCTACCGTACATTGAGAGTCCCAAGCAGGCCGAAGGATTCAGGTACGCACCACCTCGGAATGTTCGTCAGTTTCTCCGGTCTTTCCGATCAAAGCTGACGGCTGATAGCTGAGCGCTGCCTGGTGAAGCCTTTTTCCGGCAGCATCAATTGCTGGGCGATTCGCGTGCCACCTAGCCGGCAGGACAACACGACTCAATTCGCTTTGTTCAAACAGGAGGTTCGACGGGGTTTCGGGTCGCGGTGCGGGAGATTCGCCGGGGAATGGGGACAAAGGCCACACTGGCCCTCCGTTCCTCTGGAGCCTGATGCCACAGCCGAGTCATGAGGAACAAGAAGAAATTGATTGAACATGGCTTAAGAAGCCGTCGAAGCTCATTAATAATACTCTCTGGTCACGGCACCGGTTTTGCTCTAGTTCCCTATAAGACTGCTGTGAGTTGCTGGGGAAAAACAATGACACGTGCCCAGTGGTTGTTGCTTGGAGCGGTCACGCTCGGAATTGTCATCTTTCTCTACCTTGTCTTCCTTTGCCCTGCTGAATGTCATTAGAAAGGTTGGTGCAGCATGCGATGCCAACGATGTCATGGTCTCATGGTGGTGGACTCCTTCATGGACTTGGCTGATGACACAGGCCACCTGTGGCTACGAGCGTGGCGCTGCGTGAACTGCGGGGAGGTGGTGGAGCCGGGCATCACCCGTCACCGGGTTGCGCAACGCTCCCGGTTCGCTCGCCTCGTGGAGCGACTGACGAGGCGTGCGCCGAGAAGTCCCGAAGTGGTCCCCCTCGGCGTCTGAAGAACAGGCGAGGTATTCAAAGACCTATGCCGACCGCCGCCGATCTGATGACGCCGGCCGTGCCCCGGGCGCAACTTAGGGACACCGTCGGTCGTGCGCTGGCAGCCCTTCGCGGCAGTCGTCCGGAGGAGGCAAGCCACATCTACCTGGTCGATGAAGCGTCACGACTCGTTGGACAGGTACCGGTGGAAATGCTCGTCATCGCGGAGCCCGAGGCCCGGCTCGATGGCCTGCAAGGCGACCCGCCCGTGGAGGTCCGCCCTGACGACAACGCCGAGACCGTGGCACTGCTCGCAGTGGAACGACACGATGCGGACGTCGCCGTGATTGACGCCCAACGCAAACTCCTCGGTGCCATCCCCATCGGACACTTGCTCGCGTTGCTCCACGAGGAGCACGTGGACGATATGCTGCGCATGGGAGGCGTCGGGGCGACCCACCCTGCTCCAAACGAGGTAAACGGCACCGTCGCGGCGTTCCGGGCCCGGCTGCCCTGGCTTATTATAGGATTAGTGGGCGGATGGCTGGCGGCGGGCGTGGCCAGTCTCTTCGAGGCGGCTCTGGAGCAGGAGATCACGCTGACCTTCTTCCTGCCGCTCGTGGTCTACATGGCCGACGCAGTGGGCACCCAGACCGAAACCATTTTGGTGCGCTCGCTGGCGTACGGGCGGGTGGCGATGACCGCCCAGTTCCTTCGAGAAGGCCTCCTTGGCTTGCTTATCGGGGGAACGATTGGGGGAATGGCGGGCGTAGGGCTGCTGTTCTGGGACGGGCGCGGCCCGGTTGCCATCGTCGTGGGAGCGACGCTCGCCGTGACGTCGGTCGTGGCCACCTTGGTCGCCAGTCTCCTCCCCTGGGGACTCGCACGGATGGGTGCCGACCCGGCGCTCGCCAGCGGCCCGATCGCAACGGTCCTCCAAGATCTGCTCAGCGTGGCGATCTATCTGAGCATTGCAACCGCAATCATCTGATTTCTTGATTTGTCGATTTGATGATTTGTTGATTTGTCGTTTGTGTGAGTTGATGAGCGGGTGATGCTGGACTCTTGAACGGTGCGGCGTTAGCCGCGTGGACTTTTTCAATCGACAAATCAGCAAATCAACAGATCAACAAATGCAACCATCCCCAAAAGAGCGGCCGGTCATGGTGACGACCGGTCTAGTCACGCTCCGCGGCATCTTGGGTCTCCCGGAGAAACCGCGAGGAGTCGTGCTGTTCGCGCACGGGAGCGGCAGCGGGCGGTTGAGCCCGCGCAATACCTTTGTCGCCCGCACGCTTCAGGAAGGCGGGCTGGCGACGCTGCTGCTCGATCTCCTGGAAGACCAGGAAGCCGAGGACCGGCGTAAGGTGTTTGACATTGACCTGCTGGCCGACCGCCTGCTGGCAGCCACCGGCTGGTTGTCGCAAAACCCCGCCACGCAGGGACTTCGCCTCGGCTATTTTGGTGCCAGCACCGGAACCGGCGCAGCGTTACAAGCAGCGGCCCGTTCGCCTGAATCGGTGACCGCCGTGGTTTCTCGAGGCGGGCGGCCGGACCTCGCCGGGCCATACCTGCCGAAAGTGACCGCCCCGACCCTCCTGATCGTCGGAGGAGATGACTTCCCGGTGATTCGGATGAACCGTGACGCCCTGGCCTTGCTCACCTGCCCGAAGGAGCTGGTGATCGTGCCGGGCGCCACACATCTGTTTGAGGAACCTGGCGCTCTGGAGCGGGTGGCCGAACTCGCCCTCCGGTGGTTCCGGCGCCATCTCTCGCCGGACTCCGCAGGCGGAGCGTTCTAAGTGGAGCGTGGTGTGAAAACGGACAACGATGGGCACCGGATAGCCAGCGAAGTCCTCCAGGAGGGTCAGAAGCTAGATCCGCGGGAGACAGCGCTCGTCCTGACGGCAGAGCCTCTCCGCCCTGTGGCAGAGATACCCTCCCAAGAGCCGCCACCGCGCAAACGCATCCGGCCCGCGCTCATGATCTCGGTCCTGATCGCGACGGTCATGGTGGCGGGGACCTTGTGGTACTGGCTGTCGCCGAGCGCGCCGCCGGTCAACTACAAGACAGCGACCGTGGACCGGGGACCGATCACCGCGACCGTGACCGCGACCGGCACGGTCAACCCCGTGATCTCCGTGCAGGTGGGCAGCCAGATTACCGGGAAGATCAAGGCGCTCTTCGCGGACTTCAACTCCGTGGTCACCCAAGGACAGGCCATCGCTCAGATTGACCCCTCGCCCTTCCAAGCGCGAGTGAATCAAGCCCGGGGTACCCTCAGAAACGCCCAAGGCGCCCTGATCAAGGCCCAGACCGCGTTGGCTCAGCGCAAGCTCGAACTGGATCGGATCGACACACTGCGCCGGCAGGAGTTTGTGGCCCAAGCCGACCTGGATCTTGCTCGGACTACCTTTCGTGACGCGGCGGCTCAGGTAGAAATCGCCCAGGCCCAAGTGGACCAGGCCCAGGCCGCGCTGTCCAACGCCGAGCTGGACCTCGGCTACACCACGATCTATTCTCCGGTCAACGGCATTGTCGTGTCCCGCAACGTCGATGTCGGGCAGACCGTCGCGGCCAGCCTGCAGGCTCCCACGCTTTTCGTGATCGCCCAGGACCTGACCAAGATGCAGGTGAACGTGAACGTGAGCGAGTCGGACATCGGCGGCGTCAGCGAGGGCAAGGAAGCGGAGTTCACGGTGGACGCCTATCCGACCACGCCGTTCAAGGGCACGGTGGTCCAGGTGCGCAACGCCCCGATCAGCATCCAGAACGTGGTCACCTACGACGTGGTGGTCGGCGTGGACAACCGCGACCTCAAGCTCAAACCGGGCATGACCGCGAACGTCTCGATCGTCACGGCCCGCAAGGGGGATGCCTTGCGGGTGCCGAACGCGGCGCTGCGGTTCAAGCCGCCGGGCATGCCAATCGAGAAGAAAAAAACGGTGGCATGGATGCTCGGCGGGGAAGGCCAGCCCCAAGCCGTTCCCGTTAAGGC
>JACQQM010000164.1 GCA_016207025.1 Nitrospirota bacterium
CGCATCACCGGCAACATCCGGCACCTGCTTC
This sequence comes from Nitrospirota bacterium, assembly GCA_016207025.1. GTDB lineage: Bacteria > Nitrospirota > Nitrospiria > Nitrospirales > Nitrospiraceae > JACQQM01. The sequence goes on from JACQQM010000164.1 coordinate 32, forward strand.
AGAATGTGCTGGGCATCACCAAGCAAGCGAGGCCGATCGTCGGATGGGGAGCCGATGAGGTGGTGTATGCCCCTGAAATCGCGGTCCGCGACCTGCACCTCACCGAGATTGCCCAATACATGGAAACGGTGTAAAGTGGCGGGCATGCCGCTGCGCGTCATCATCCCAGGCGAGGAAGAAGGCCAGAGCCACGTCGGCGGGGTGCACAATCGCCCGCCGATCCCGGACGGCTCCGCCAAGGCGGAATGCCCGAAGTTCATGAGCCACGGCCCCTGCGGCGGGGTGCGCAAGGGGGGCTATTGCGAGGTCTATCCGGAGATGATGTGCCCATGGGTCACGCTCTACTTCGAGCTGGAGAAGATCGGGCAACTGGACTGGATGAAACAAGTATGACGCGCAAACGAAAACCCGCGCTCGGCTACTCGGAGAAGCATGCCAAGAGCGGTATCGCCGCCGCCCTGCCCGAGATCGAGACTTGGCCCAACCAGTACAAGGGCTACGAGATTACAATCGAGATCCCGGAGTACACCGCCATCTGCCCGAAGACCGGTCTCCCGGACTTCGGGACGATCCGCCTGCGCTACATGCCGGACAAGGCCTGTTTAGAACTGAAGTCGCTGAAACTTTATATCCACGCCTACCGGAACCTCGGCATCTTCTACGAGAACGCCGTCAACCGCATCCTCCAGGACGTTGTGTCGGCCTGCCGCCCGGTCTGGGCCGTCGTGACCGGCGAGTTCACCGCCCGCGGGGGGCTCCGCAGCACGATTGAGGCCAGATACCCGTAGGGACCCGCGAAGCGAAGTACCCCTAACAGGATGCGCATTCCTCGCCGCTTATTTCCTCCCTGATCTTCTTCCCAATGACCATCTTCGCGATCGGTGATATTCAAGGTTGTTTTCCCGCCGGCCTGCACATTCGCGACAACCTCCTGGCCTTAGATAGCGGCTGCGTCTGGGGCCGGCAGTTGATGGCCATCCGCCTCGAAGACCGGCAGATTTTTCAAGTGTCCTGCGCAGGTTCCCGTTCTTGCAAGGATTTCGGTTCCAAAAACCACGCCGGTTCCGAGGCATGGTGATATATTTGCCTATATTTATGGCTCTTCCGACTTTCGTGTGGGGAAAGACTTCGGGGAAAAGCAGCCTCGGCTGACGAAGGGCGGGCGTCTCCGGGCCTTGCCATGATGCGTTGGCGTCGGTTCCCTTCCCGGCGTCCTGCTGTTGGCCGCCGCTCCTGTGAGGCTTCGCCCTGCGGGCGAAATGCCGTCGCGGCGGCAGCGGGGAGGGCTCCTGATGTGCTGGCTCCCGCTATGGCGACGACCCTCCGCGCCCCTCCCTTCCAGCCTCGGCCTTAGCCAGGAAGCAAGAGCGAGGCCGGCGGGGCGAGGAGGACGCGACCTTGCGGGCAAGCCCCGCTGCTGTTCGCAGCGGCCGCCCGCGCGAGGTCCGATCCGCTTCGGGCTGTCGCGACAGCCCGAAGCGGATCGGAGCACCCGGGGTGCCCATTGCTCCTGCGATGCAATGGGCCATGGGGATGGGGGGAGCCGGGGCCGGGCCGCCGCCGGGGACCCGTTGCTCCAGGAATGCAACGGGTGCCCAGCAGCGCGGCGAGCCTGCACGGAGCGGAATGCCTCGCCCTGACGGCCTGAACATGACCCACACGATTTCCGGAAGAGCCATCCTTCTTTCTTGAGCAGCTTGACCTTTTCCTGTTCAGATTTCAGATCGGCCTTAAATTGTTCCGGCACCGTTTCGCCCACATGCACGGTACCCAGCCGTTGCATTTTCGGAACACCCTCCAGATACAGGGTGTGGTCGATCAATTCCTCGGCATCCTTCATTTCATCGAGGCTCCGCGCCCGTATTTTGTGGTGAAGCCGGTCATAGCCCCCAGTTGTCGCACATTTAGGCCTGGACAAAATACTTGTTGATGGCGGTGAGGTCGGCCGTCAGGCATGGGCACTTGCTTCCAGGGGACGGCATCGCCGGCTGGGATCCCGGGCGTTCCACGCTCGCTCGGAATCTCAGAGTGATTATCCGAGTAGGGTCAGGCTTGCTCAATACGGACTCTGAGGCAGGCGTGAGGTACCGCAACCCCAGCAGTTGGCGGCAATGGCCACAAGCTCTTCAATCTTCCTGGCGCATCGCCCGCAGCATTCGTTGTCATCCAGTGCGAGGGCAGCAATCAAGCAATCAGGCTGCATGGGTCCAGACTGGCCCAACCGCTGGATGTCAGATTCGGTCAGTCCCTTGCACAGGCAGACATACATGACGTCAGGCTCCTGTTGAGCATACGGGGGCGTTGGTGTTGGACAGCCGGGTTGCAGTGCTCAATGTATTTTCGTAAACGATTATGATAATTATTATCATAATATGAATTATAAAAACAAAATGTGCTCCTGTCAAGAGGGATTTGTTAAAAAAACTATGGGCGCTGGAAAGGGCTCAAACAGCCTGATGGGCACGTGCGTGCGGGTGGGGGACACATATGTACGTAAGTGGTAAGTCGCCAGAGGGAGTCGATCACGGGCTAGCTGGCTGTCCGCTCCAACTCCTCCACCATGCTGCGGATGGTATCGAAGCCCGATTGCCAGAACGCCTCAGAACGCATGTCCACGCCGACATCGGCCAGGATGGCGTCTGGACTCTTGGACCCTCCGGCGGCCAGCATGTCCAGGTATTTGGGGACGAAGGCCTGACCTTGCTCCTTATACTTGTGATAGAGCGCCAGCACCAGGAGATTGCCGAAGCTGTAGGCATAGCAATAGAAGGGGCTCCCGAAAATATGCGGGATCGTGAGCCATTCCCATCGGAACTCATCATGGACTTCAACCGCATCGCCGAACTGCTGGCGCAGGTTCGTCAGGTAGGTGGCCGCCAGATCCTCCACCGTGGCGTCACCGGCGATCATTTCGTGCGCCGCTTTCTCGAACAGGACAAAGTACGCCTGGCGGAGGACGGTGGCGTAGATGTCGTCAAGTTGGGCGAGCAATAACCCCTGCTTGACCCCTTTGTTGGTTTCTTGGGCCATGAGAGCGTCTGAGAGCACGCGCTCGCCGAAGACGGACGCGGTCTCGGCGAGCGGCAGCGTGGGGTGGAACGTGAGCACGGAGTGGTCGGCTGCCATCATGCCGTGCACGGCGTGACCCAGCTCGTGCGCCAGCGTGGCCACGTCCCGAGCTTCTCCGGTGTAGTTCAGCAGGACATAGGGGGTCGAGCCGGGCACCACGCTGTAACTGTAGGCTCCGGTCATTTTCCCCGGCCTGGTTCGGGCGTCGATGTGGCGCTCTTGGAACACCCGCTCCGCAAGCTCCGCCAGGCGCGGTGAAAATGCCCGGTAGGCGTCGAGCACCATCGGAACCGCCATCTGGTACCGGTACCGCTTGCGTTCGGCGCGGTGAGGCGCATAGATGTGATACCGGTTCATTTGTTTGATGTTGCAGATGCGGCCCTTGATGCGGAAGTACTCCTGGAAGATACTGGCGTTCTTCGAGCAGACCGTCAGCAGCGCATTCACCGCTTCGTCCGGGACGTCATTGCCAAGGTTTCGCGCGGCGATCGGGGTCGAGAACTTCCGCAACTCGAGGTTCTCGTTCTTCCAGTCCTTGACCAGCGTGGCATAGATCTCGCCGAGGAGGTCGTGGTTGGCGGCGAACACCCGGTACAGCTCCTTGTAGGCCGCCTCACGCAGGCGTGGCCGATGGCTGTGGATATAGGCTGAAAGCTGTTCGCGCGTGAGGGTCTTCCGCTTGCCGCTGACCGTCAGCGTGTAGGTAAAGCTGTTGGTAAAGACATCGTAGAGGGTGTTGATGGCGCTCCGACCGGTGATCTCCTTCAGGTTGATGAGTTTCTCTTCCGGTTCAGACAGGGTGTGGGGCCTGAATCGACGGATCGTTTCCAAGTGATACCGGAAGTCCCCCGACGTTTCGAGCAGCCGGGCCGCATTCGTCTCATCCACCGTTTGCCACCACAGATCGAAGAACAGCGTTCGGTTCTGCAGCGCGGTCAGCCGTTCTTCCACCTTGGCTTTGAAGGCTCTCGCCTGCAGGTTCTTGGTGTCTTCAGAAAACCACAGATACGCATAGGCGTTCAGCTTGGACGAAATCTCGGCAATCTGCTCGTTCAGACGCAGGAGATCAACAAACGCCTGACTCGACATGTCCGGGCTCAGCCGTTCCCGCCATGGTTCGAATTGAGAGGCAAGGCTGTCCAGGTCTTTCGCCAGGACGTCGAAATCCTCAATCGGATTTTTGAGCAAAGGCGAGAGATCCCACTGTTCTGGCATGCTTTCCGAGTGGGACTTTCGGGACGATGGCTTCAGGCCCCTATATTTCAAAACGGTCCGTTTCATAGTGCACCCCCGTCGTCACCGCATGCGCGACACCGTGATCATACCATTCACAAGGCACCCCTAGAAAATTAATTATTACTTTATTAATCAATAAGTTATAATTTTTTAGCCAGGCAGAAAGCTCGGGGATATGATGATCGTGGGAGTGGTAAAAGCGAGGGTTGGAATGC
>JACQQM010000166.1 GCA_016207025.1 Nitrospirota bacterium
CCACGATGCCGCCCACCACGACGTTGATGATATCCACCAGGAGCGCCGAGAGGGCGCGCTGCAGCAGCACGGTTTCGAAAAACAGGTTCGAATGCTCGGATCTGAAGGTCTGGTCCTTGAAGCGGGGAAACTGCCTGGACAGCGCGAGCGCCACACGGGCGAAAACACGCCGCTCGAGGATTTCCTCGGTGTACATTTGCAATGCCCGGAAGGCCCCGACACACAGCAGGGTCAGCATCATGATGCCGGCCAGGGTGATGATCATGATCGGTTGGATGGCGAACGCGAAGGTGTTGATCAGCTCTTGGACGGTCAACGGAATGATAAGAGAGAACAAACCGATCGCGAGCGCATAAGAGACGAGAATACCGAGAAGGCGTTTTTCGAGCCTGAAGTACAAGGCCAGGCGGGCAATCGTGCTCTGGATCAGATCGGTCTTCTCGGGGCCGTGCAGGTTATCCGGACCGCTGGCGGTTTTCATGCTGATTCCCCGCGATTGCCCGGGACCCGCGGCCTGTCGGTGAACGTGATGAACATGGCTCCCTCAGGCCGGCGAAGGGCTGGCGTCTGCTGGGCGTAAGCTTATCAGAGTCAACCAGGACATGCCACAGCGCTACTCTTTCGGCCGATAGCTCACGGGCACCGCTGAGGGTGAGCTTTTGGCCCAGGCGCCGATGGCCCACTGATAGAGCGCCAGCGCTTTCTGGTAGTCCGCCTGCGCCCTGATCCACTGGTTCTCGGAGTCCACGGCGTTTCGCTCGCGGAGGTTGACGAACAGCACGCTGGTTGCGCCCAGGCTGAACCGGAACCGCTCTCCTTCCTCCAGCGTTCTGGCCAATTGGAGTGATTGGAACGAGGCCGCGATCCGTTCTTTGGCCCGCTCGATGGCGGAGAGCGCGTTATCGACGTCCACGATCACCTGTTGCTCGCGGAACTTCTGGACGAGAACAAATCGATCCGCCTTTCCCTGGGCTTCAAGAACTTCGCCTCGCGCTCGGCGCTGGAGGAACGGAATCCGCATCTCGATGCCGAACCGGTAGCCCAGTCCCAACACGAACTCGCCGGGCTTCCGTGAGGGCTCTGCTTCGGCGTTCAGGCTGGGCAGGAGGTTGTTCTTCGCCAGTTCCAGGTCAATATTGACCAGCTTGGCTTCAATCGCGACCTCGCGGACTTCCGGACGCACCTCTTTCGCGGCGACCTTGTCCGTCTTGACGATGTCAGGATGCGGCAGGGCGACCTGCCTCGGGAAGTCGGGGACGCGCTCACCGCCGGGGGCAGTGGGCGCACTGTTGTCCCAGAGAAACATCGAGAGCCTGTATTGCTCCTGCTCGATCACCCGCTGGGCGGCGATCAGAATTTCCTTCCGGCGCTGCACTTCCTGGTTGGCCTCCACCACGTCCAGCGGGGCCGCGGCGCCGGCCTTTGCGCGCTGCTCGATCTGCTTTGTCCGGTCTTCCGCCACCTTCAGCGCGCGCTTCTGCACGTCCGCCAGTTTCCAGGCGGCCACCCAGTCCCAGAACTGGCCGGCTGCACCCAGAAACAGATCCTGACGGGTCTGCGCGATCTGGATATCCGCCCTCGGATCGGCCAATCCGGACCGCTGCAGCTCGGCGTTCTCCGGGTTGACCATCAGTCCCCTTAGCAGCGGCATCGAGAATCCCATGATGGGCTGATTTCTATTGCCGACCTCCAAATCAGCAATCTCGACGGGGCCGACGCCGACGCGGAACCCTCCGATGGCCCTGAGTCCCGAGGGGTGCCTCACGTCCAGGAAAGCATCATTGAACCCGACACTCTTGGTCTGGCCTCTGGTGACGAGCCGTTCCAGCTCCCAATCGTTGACCAAAGCCGGCTCGAAGGCACCCAAGGCCCTGAGCAGTCTTCCCCTGGCCACGATCTTTTCGGTGCCCGATCCTTTCAGCAGAGGGTGCGACCGGTCCACCCAGGCGAGCACCTCGTCAAGCGTCAGCGGGATCGGTGGCAGGGCTTTCGCTTTGTCGGTCTCCGCAGCGGCCGACGGAAAGGCTTCTCCAAAGCAAACCAGACACAGCGTCACGAGGACGGCGAGCCTGAGCGACCGGATCATGGCAGTTCTCCTTTCTTGAAACCACCCATCCACGGGAAAGTGACAGTGCGCTCTTGCAGGAAAGGAATAGGGGAGGAATGCCGCGGGTACGAAGCCGGCCCAGGAATGAGACCGCGTGGAACTTGCGCGACTACTTTGCACCTCTCCCGGCTTTGGGTAACAGCGTGTCAAGTAAGGTGGGCGCCCTCTCTTGATAGTCGGGCGGGAACAGGTTAAACCGGCGCCACAGCTCATACCACAGCGGCACCCGATTCAGAATGACCCAGCCCATCACCTTGGTCCCTTGCCTCACATGAGCCTGTTCCGGCCAGGGCCTGTCTTCCGGATCCGGGACCACCCAAAAGCGGAAGTTGCCCTTGCCGTCGTCCACTTGGTCCACCACTTTGATGACGCCGCCGTAGGTGCCGGCCATCAATTCGGGCCAGGCCGGAAGCGGAATGGCGGGGATCCCGTAGAACAGCAGCCGCACCTTGCGCCCCACGTTCAGCAGCGGAGCGTCGAGGCCGTCGGCCCACAGCTCCGCCGCTTTGTCCGCGCTCAAGGGGGAGATCCGCACCAGCTTGTCACCGGGTCTGACCGTCTCGCCGGGGCCCACCTCGGCCATTCGTACCACCGTGCCGTCGATTGGAGCGAAGATGCGGCTGGCGATTCTCCGCTGCGTCGCGTTGGAAAGCCGAAGCGCGACGTCTGCCAACTCATTCGCCGCTCTCGCGGCATCGGCGAACGCCCCCGCCCGCGAGGCTTCCGCATCCAGGAGACGCTGCAGCACATCCGCGCTGATCTGATCGCGGCCGAAGCTCAGGGCCCGCATCCCCTGCTGAGCCGCTTTCAACGATGCCTCGGCAGCCTGCAGGTCGGCCCGGCTGGCGATGGCGGCCTGGATCGTCAATTCCAGTTCGCGTTGGGAAACCAGGCCCTCGACAGCCAGCAGGCGATGGCGGTTGACGTTCAGTTCAGCCGTGTCCACCCCGATCTTGGCGGCATTGACCCGTTGCTCAGCTTCCCGGACCCTGTTTTCCGCTTCGACCACCCGGGCTTCGGCGGACGGGACCGCCGCCTTGACCAGGTTCTGCATCTCCTTGATTCGCTTTTCGAGCTGATCAGCACGGTCCAACGCCGCCAGACGGTTCTGCTCCAGCGCCGTCTTCCTTTGTTCGAGCAGGGACAGCAGGTCGGGCGCCATGAAATTCGGGTCCACGTCATTCATCTCGAGGATCAGATCTCCCTGTTTGACCCGTACCCCTTCGTAGACATGCCATTTCACGATGCGAGCGGCGATCTGGGCCTCGATATCCTGGGGTCGTTCGTAAGGTGAATAGGCTGAGAGCTGACCGTTCGTGGTGATGGTCTGGGTCCAGGGGACAAACGCGATGACGAGAGCAAAGAGGAGGATCAGCTTAACCGCGAGTCTGGCAGAGAAGCGCAGCCGGTCCGGGATCTGAACGGCTTCCCAGGATTGCAGCTTGGAGGAGGTGGCGAGGTCGTCGATTTGTATATCATCCAGCCCCGTCGGCTGAGTGACGAGCGACTTCACCTTCCCCTTGACGGTGTCTCGCATAGGCTGCTCCCGGAGCACCTCACCTGGGAAATGCTCTTGAATCATAAAGGATTCTATGGGCCATGGTCAAATGTTTGGATGGCTCGTTGGCCCTTGACCCGTGGCATGGACAAGGTTAAGGTGGGTCGCACAGCGCGGCGCACACCACCAGGCAGACACGCACCCCACGCACATCGGAGGGATGAATGGCGACTCGGCGTGATGAAAAACGAAGGAGCGCATTGCCGTTGGTCGGCGTCGTCGGCGGGAGCAAGACGGATTTACCGATCCTCCAAAAAGCGGTCGACGTGTTGACCCATCTTGGTGTGCCGAACGAACTGCGGGTCGTGTCGGCTCACCGAACGCCGGACCGGCTGTTTGCCTACGCTGAACAGGCCGAGGCGCGAGGCCTCGAAGTCATTGTGGCCGGCGCGGGCGGCGCGGCGCACCTGCCGGGGATGCTGGCGGCCAAGACGCACTTGCCGGTCATTGGTGTGCCGATCCCGACCGAAAACCTGCGGGGCCTCGATTCGCTGCTCTCCATTGTCCAGATGCCGAGAGGGGTCCCGGTGGCGACCGTCGCGATCGGCGGAGCTGAGAACGCCGGGCTGCTGGCTGCCCAGATCCTGGCCGGACGGTATCGCACGATCCGCGAGCGGCTGCTCCGGTTCCGTGCCGAGCAGACACGGGCTTCGGTTGAGTCCTCGCCGGACATGAAACGCCAGCGGAAGCCGTGATGTGTGAAGCGTGATGCGTAATGGGTGCTGAAGGAGAGAATCTCATCCCAATGACGTTCACTCATCACGGATCACACCGGGGACCCGTTGCATCTCACGGAGCAACGGGTGCCCCTCACACCTCACGTCCCATCGAGCCGGGGGCGATGATCGGGGTCCTGGGCGGGGGGCAACTGGGGGCTATGTTCGCGATGGCTGCCCGCCGCCTCGGCTATCGGCTCGCCGTCTGGGATCCGGACCCCGATGCACCGGCACTCAAGTTGGCGGACCTTGCGCTGAGCGCGCCTTTGTCCGATCCCACCCCACTGAAGACGTTTGCGGACGCGATCGAAGCGGCGACTTATGAGTGGGAGAATATCCCGGTCGCCGTGTGTGAAACGCTCGCACAGCGCATCCCGGTCAGACCGGCTCCTCAGATCCTGCGGGTGCTCCAGAACCGTCTGGAGCAAAAAACCTTTCTGACCAGTCGCGGGTTCCCGGTTGCGCCATTCCGCGCGGTGTCCTTTCCCGACAGGCTCGTGGTGCCGCAGGACATCGGCTTCCCCTGCCTCTGCAAGACCGCCACGGCCGGATACGATGGCAAGGGGCAGTGGCGGGTGTCGGGACCGAACGACATCCGGCCGGTCCGGGAGGAGCTTCGCCGACAGGGGCATAGCCCCTGGGTCCTGGAGCAGTTTCTCTCCTTCGAGAAGGAACTCTCGGTGGTGGTGGTCCGGGCGGCAGACGGGGATCGTCGCATCTATCCGACGGTCGAAAATCTCCACGAAAGCGGCATCCTGAGAATGACCCGCGCTCCCGCGCAGGTGGACCCCGGAACGGCCGAACGGGCTGCGACTTTGGCCGGCTCAGTGGTGGAGGCCATGGAGGGGGTGGGCGTGTTCTGCGTGGAGCTGTTTCTGATGCCGGACGGCCGTCTCTTCATCAACGAAATGGCGCCCCGCCCGCACAACTCGGGGCATTATACGTTGGACGCCTGTACCGTCTCCCAATTCGAGCAACAGGTGCGGGCCGTCTGCGGCCTTCCGCTCGGCGAGGTGCGGCTGCTCTGTCCGGCCGTGATGGTGAACCTGCTCGGTGAGGACCTGATCAAGGTGGGCTCCGGGGAGGGCCTCGCCAACCTGCTGCGTACGCCGGGTGCCGCCGTGCACCTCTACGGGAAAAAGTCGGTTCGTCCCGGCCGGAAGATGGGCCACGTCACGTTCCTGTCCGAGAAACCGGATGCAGCCTGGGAGGCGGCGCTAGCGCTGAGAAGAGCGTTGGGCAGACCGGGATTGCCTCAAGCCCCCCCGCGATAACACCCTGGCCGTGTTTTTATTCGTCAATCCGTCCGGTTGGCTCTTTCACACTCCTCATCTCTTTGCGGGATCCCGTCGCGGGATTTCTTTTGTATGGTATAGTTGCCATTGGCTCGCGGCACCGCGAGTCAACAAGAAACCCTTGAGACGGGTGACAAGCGCTCAGCATGGCCACGATTCTGATTGTTGAGGATGAGCCGGCCGTCGGCGATCTGTTGAGGCAGGTCTTCACGCGCCAAGGCTACAGGGTCATTACCGCGAATGGTGGCCGGGAGGCCCTGGAACTGTTTCAGCAGGATCGCCCACAGACCACGTTGCTGGATCTTCACATGCCAGGGATGGACGGCATCACGGTGCTTAAAAAAATCCGCGCGATCGACCCACAGGCCGCCGTGATGGTTCTGACCGGACTGCTGACGGATGATCTGGAAAATCAGGCTCGGGAGCTGGGGGTGACCGACTTTCTTCTGAAGGGAGACCTCTCGCTCGATGTATTGGTGGGGGCCGTGGGCCGACTGAGACAGCAGCAGTCGGCCACGCTCCCGGAAACGTCGGTTCCCTTTACAGATGCTTTGGCTGAGACTGCGAAAGAGGTCTTGATCTTGGTGGTGGATGACGAACCGCAGATCCGGGATATCCTGACCCAGTACCTGACCTTGCAGGGCTTTCGGGTCCGTACGGCTCGGAACGGCCCGGAGACGTTGCAATCGGTCGAGCAGGAGCGTCCTGAACTAATTATTTTAGACATCTACATGCCGGGGATGAACGGCGTCGAGGTGCTGCGCCAGCTTCGGGATAAAAAGAATTACATGGGCGGGGTCATTATGTTGACCGCCAGCCAGGACCAAGCGCTGTTGAAGAAGGCGTGGGCGCTGGGTTCGATTAATGTCTTGGGGAAGCCGGTTGATCTCGCACGGCTGTCGCTCGTCATCCACACCGCTCTGACCTTCATCGGCCGCTGACTCCTGACCGGCTCTTCCCTCAATCTAGCCTGTTCCAGCCAAATCTTGCAGAACAACCTCATTATTGAGCTGAGCCATCCTGCCGACAGGCCCTGAGGCGAGCGGCAGCATGGCGACGCCCTTACCAGTCTGAGGCTCGCCAGGACCGGTGCCGCCGCGGGGCGAAGAAGCGGACCTCGGGCCGCTTGAAGAGCCCGATCAGCGCCATGCCCGCAAGGAACCCTCCCACGTGGGCGAAGAAGGCCACCCCTCCCCCTTGCCTGCCGAGACTCAACCCGCCGCTCAGGAGTTGCAGCACAAACCAGAATCCCAGGACGAAACCGGCCGGCACATACATTGTTCTGGTGAAGATGCCCATCGGAATGAGCACCAGCACCTGCGCGCGCGGGAAAAGCAGCAGATAGGCGCCGAGTACGCCCGAGATGGCGCCGCTCGCGCCCACCATGGGCATGGTAGAGGATAGGTCGGTCAGGGCGTGGCTGAGGGCGGCCAGGACGCCGCAGGTGATATAGAAGATGACAAACTTGACGTGCCCCATCACGTCTTCAATATTGTTCCCGAAGATCCAGAGATAGAGCATATTGCCGATCAAGTGCATCCAACCCCCATGGAGAAACATGCTGGTCAGGAGGCTGGCGAAGGCAGGGAGCCCCATCACTTCCGGGGGGAGGGCGGCGGGCTGTCCAAACACCACGGCCGGGATCGCGCCGTAGCGGAGGACAAACAATTCTCCGGCCTCCTCAGGAAGCGAGACCTGGTACAGAAAGACGAGCACGCAGGCGACGATGAAGGTAATGGTGAGGACCGGAGTGATCTCGGTTGGGTTGTCGTCGTGGAGAGGAATCATGAGGAAAGGGAAAAGTTAAAAGGTAAAAGTGAAAACTAGTCAGGCATGGTCCGACAGGCAAACTCGCTTTATCACTCGTTACTTTTACCTTTTACCTTTTCACTTTTAACTTGCGCTTCGCGCAGCGGGTCAACGGGTGACGGGCCGTCCGGGTCGAGAGGGACGGAGAAGCCGGCGGCATGGGTATGGCCGCCTCCCCCGTATTCGGTGGCGATAGTCGCGACATCGGCCCCGTCGGCGCGCGAGCGGAGGCTGTAGTAGCGGCGGCCGTCCCGATCATGCCAGATCACACAGAAGGGGTAGCCGGCGGACAGCCGTTCGCCGAGCTGGCTGTTGAGCACGGCGCTCTGGACGGCTGGCACGGTCTCCCCGTGGAACGAGACCAGCACCGCTTCCGCCGCGATTTTTCCGACCAGTTCGTTCTCATACCGTAAGATTGCCCGTCCTTCAGCCTCCAGCACCTCCTGGCGGAGCCCGTCCCAGACATGGAAGTCATATGGATGGGATGACAGCGCGGCATTGATCTCGCGGCTGGCGGGCAGGGCCCAATGCCAGAGGTCTTTGTCCTGCACGTACTGGAGCAGCCAGGGGACCGGCTGGGCATGCGCCCACTCCCAAGCCATCACCGCGCCGGACTTCTTTTGATCAAACTGCGCGTAGGGCAGGTCAGCCAGCGCGTTCTGGGCCGTAATGTGATGATCCAGGACAAGCAGGCTGGCGGCTTGCCCGGCGATGGCTTCGAGCGTCGCTCTCGGGTAACTGAAGTCAACGATCACGATATGACGCCCGGCGAGGTCGGGGGGCGGAGGGTACCCGTGCTTAACCGGGATGAACCGGGCTGAAGGAAACTGCTTCCACAGGGCCCACGCCGCGCCGAAGCCGTCCAAGCAGTCCGCATGGTACAACACCAGGTCGGGAACGGGCGCGGATTTGTTGTGAGGATGAGAACGGCTCATAGAACCGGGACACAGCATACCATGACTGAGCGGCCGGACAAAGTCCCATTCCGAGAGGAGAGTCAGGAGCGGTTTGCGTATCAGGCCGCTGAGAGCCGGTCGGGAGATGGGAAGTCGGGTGGCGTCGAGCAGGCGTTGATCCGGTCAATGAGCTGACGAAGTCGACCGGCGCTCCGTCGGTTATACAGGAAGACCAGACGAGGCAGGTCTTTCAGCTCCGGTTCGTCAAGTTCCTCGGGGAGCGGGTCGGAATGTTCGAAGGAGCCCTCCGCGAGCAGATCGGCAAACTCCTTGTTGATCGTTGTCAACTGGTGATCGGTCAGGGCGTGCTTGAGCCGCATGACCAGGTGTCGGTCCACAAATCGAATCGAGTGATAGTTGCGGTAGAAAGTTTCGATCTCCTCGACGGCCGCCTCCTCCGAGGTCGCAATTTTAAAGAGGCTCAGGTCTTCCTTGTTGATGAGCTGGCGGGACAGGAGCTGATCGGTGATGAAGGCCAGCCAGCGATCCCAATAGTCGCAGCCCGGCGCCTGGAGGCAGACGATCGGTTGGGGATTGCTCTTGCCGGTTTGCGCGAGCGTCAGGGCCTCGAAGCCTTCGTCATGGGTGCCGAACCCGCCGGGGAACAGCGCGATGGCGTGACACTCTTTCACGAACATCAACTTTCTGGTGAAAAAATATTTGAAGGTGATCAGCTTGGGGTCATCCGCGATGACGGCGTTGGCCCCCTGTTCGAACGGCAGCATGATATTGACGCCGAAGCTGTTCTCCGTGCCGGCGCCTTCCTGGCTGGCCCGCATGATCCCGTCGGCCCCCCCGGTGATGACCATGTAGCCGCGTTGGACCAGCCGACGCGTGAACCGATAGGCCAGTTGGTAATTGGGATCGTCGGGCTGCGTTCTGGCCGATCCGAACACGCTGACCTTAGGCCGGCCACGGTACGGACGGAACACCTTGAAGGCGTAGCGGAGCTCCTTCAGCGTTCGATGCAGAATCTTGACGTCGAGCGTGTCCAGCTGGGCTTCCTTCAGCTTCAGGACCCCCACTAGCATCTCTTTGAGCAGGACGTTCCGAAGATCGTCTTCCGGTCCGTCCAGCAATGCCTGGACCTGCGCGATGATCTCTTCATTGGTTAACACCAGCCGCGCGGGCGTGGTCACAGTTCCCATCTTCTGCTCTCTCCTTCACTCATGACTTTCTGACGGACAGTACAAATCTTACCAGGTGATTGAAAAGTGGTCAAAAGAATCGGATTCCACCATGATTTTCGCACTGTGCGCCCTTGTCAAAATGCATCGGTCACGATTACACTATGCCCGCTTCTTCGCCTTTGTGTTGGATTCCAGGCACTGGGATGACATCAACCGATCAAGATTTTCTGCGGCGCGTTTCCCGGATTCCGCATCACGGTCTGGGTCTGTCCGTGGATGTGTACACGCCCCCCCTGTGCGAGCTGCTGGACGCGATGGAGTCCCGTGGGCTCGACTACGGCTATTTGGAAATCTTCAAAGCGGCGTCATCGGCCTTGGCCGCCGTGCGCGGCCGTCTTCCCTCCGCGCTCCTGGAATATCATGCCGAAGGCTTATGGGTGACCCAGCCGGACTGGACGACGCACTATCCGTTCGAGACCGACCTGATCGAGACGGCCACTCATCTGCGGACGCTCGGCAGTTATTGGATGACGCATGAATGTGCAACGAAACAGATGGCCGGCTATTCGTTCGGGACCTATCTTCCCCCTCTCTTCACGCGCGCGAGTGCCGAGGTCACGGCCGGGAACATCGTGCTGGCCCAGCGGCACCTTGACCGGTGCGGCAATGCGACCGAGCACGAGGGGCCATTGCTGCTGCTCGAAATGCCCCCGTTGACCTACTTCGGCTTTGGCGATTTCCGGATTGCGAGCTTCTTCCGTCGTATCGCGGAACTGGCGCCATGTGGCATGGTGCTGGACCTGGGCCACCTCTGGACGGTCTACCGCTACGCGGGTGAGTGGCGCCGTCGTTCGCTGAGCGAGTTCCTGTCCGAATTCCTGGAAGCGTTTCCGCTGGAGCGTGTCGTGCAGCTCCACGTCGCCGGTCTCGCTGTCCATGAGCGGAGTGCGCCGGAGCCGCCGGCATCATCGCACTCGCTGGAGCAGGCTCCGGCTCGTCTTCCATGGTGGATCGATGCGCACGGCGCGCCAATTCCGGCGGTGCTGTTCGACATGCTTGAGCAAGTGCTGGCCCATCCCAAGTTGACCGGCCTCAAGGGGATGGCGCTGGAGGTGGACACCAAGTCGGTGCCGCAGATCGTGGCGGAGTTCGAGCGGTTCCGTGGGCGGTTCGGGGAATGGGCTCACCGATGGGCCTGTCGAGCCGCGCCGGAGGGCCCATGCAGAGGCTCTGTTGCCACGGATCCCGTTGGCGGTCTCTCCGCCCAAGCCGCTTCGGTTCAGGATACGAGCGGCGAAGAATCGAGAGCGCTGCTTCGGCACTATGATCTGTATGCGCGGGTCGTGACCGGCGCGACGAGGGCGGACGAGCTGTCGTCCCTCGGATCGGAGCCTGGCGCGCTAGAGCGGTATACCCGCACGTACCTGCCGCACGAAATTCTGACATGGGGAGGCACTCTCCGAGATATGTTCCCGGAGACCTGCCGCTGGCTGGCGCATGCTGGGGTTTCCTTGGATGCATTCGTGGACTATTGGCTCCGGGAGCCGCGTCAGGTCCGGGATCCCTACGACTTTTTCTTGCTCAAGCTGGACCGGTTCCCCGCATTTGTCCGAGAAGTCTTGCCGCGTGCTGCCGAGACGGTGGAGTGGGAAGCGGCCGAGCTCAGGGACGCGTATCAAGCGGCGTGCGAGGATGTTGGGGCGTGAGGGGCATCGGTTACTTATGAACTTCTGGGAACATCTGCCGCAGCCCATCATCGGCCTCTCCCCGATGGATGGGGTGACGGACGCCGCCTTTCGCCAGATCGTGGCCACGCGCGGCGCGCCGGACGTGACCTTCACGGAATTCACGAGCGTGGGCGATCTCTGTCGCGGGCCGGACTTTCTCCTGTCCTCGCTGATCTACAGCGAAGGCGAGCGTCCGGTGGTGGCGCAGTTGTACGGGAAAGAGCCGGACCTGTTCTATCAGGCGGCGCATGTCGTGTGCGAATTAGGGTTCGACGGGCTGGATATCAATATGGGGTGCCCCTCCCGGAACGTGGCGTCGTCGGGGTCAGGCGCCGGCCTGATCCGGACGCCGGACCTCGCTCATGCCATCATGCGGGCGGCGCGTCAGGGTATCCTGGACTGGGCGGCCGGCCAGTCCCTGGGCGTGGCCGGTCTGAAGCCGCTGCGCGTGGACCTCATCCGGAGCATGAACCTGAGGCGACATGGCTGCCCGGGTACCCGTTGCTCCTTCGATGCAACGGGTGAACCGGCGCGCCGCATCATTCCGTTGTCGGTCAAAACGCGCCTTGGGTATGATTCGGTCGTGATTGAGCAGTGGGTGAGCCATCTGCTGGAGGAGCAACCGGCGGCGATTTCGGTACATGGGCGGACGCTGGAGCAGATGTACCGGGGCGAGGCAGACTGGGCCGCGATTGAGCGAGCCGCCCGGCTTGCGCGGGAGACTCCCTCTCTTCTGCTGGGCAACGGCGATCTCCAATCCATGCAGGACGTGGTCCGCCGGATTCGAGCCAGCGCGGTCCACGGCGTGCTGGTAGGGCGGGGCGCATTGGGCAGTCCGTGGTTCTTTCGGATGAAAGCGGCGGCCCGGCGGGCCTCCGCGTCGGCAGCAGCCTCGGACGAGGCGCTCGCTGGTCTGCTGCAAGAGGATGACCTTGAACTCTCTGAGCGGTTCCGGGTGATGCTGGACCACGCCCGGCGGTTCGAGGCCATCAACGGTGCCGACCACTTCCCGCGCATGCGCAAACACCTGGGGTGGTACTGCAAGGGGTTTCCCCATGCTGCGGCGATGCGGGCGCGCATGGTTCGGGCGTCCAGCAGCGCCGACGTGGAGCAGATCGTGGCCGAGTATCACGTTCGTGAGTCTTCGTTCTCTCTAGCGCCCCTCCTTCCTTGCGCTTCGGCTTGATGCGCATCATTTTAGCCTCGACTTCGCCCCGCCGGAAAGAGCTCTTCGAGTTGCTGCAGATTCCGTTCGAGGTGGTCGAGCCGGCATTCCAGGAACAGCTTCGCCGGGATCTTCCCCCGGACCAGCAGGCTCGCCTGTTCGCGGAAGCTAAAGCGCGGTCCTGCGCCGATCGTTTCCCCGACAGCCTGGTCATCGGAAGCGACACCCTCATCGCGGTTGACCGGGATGTGCTGGGGAAGCCGACCGATCGTGCGGAGGCCGGGACCATGCTGCGGCGACTCCGAGGACGGGAACACTTGATCTACACCGCCGTGGCCCTCGTACAGAAGACCGCCGGCATTCAGGATCTCGTTGTGGAGACGGTCCGCGTGCGGATGAGACCGCTGACCGACGACGAGGTGGAGGATTACCTCCGGACCTGGGAGGGCATCGGAAAAGCGGGTGCCTATGCGATCCAAGGCTCCGGAGGGCGAATCATTGAGAAGATCGAGGGAGATTACCCGGCTGCGGTCGGGTTGCCTCTCCGGCGCGTGGCCCAGGTATTACAGCGGCGCGGTGTCCGCCTGCCGATTGATGTCGAGACGCTCTATCAGACCAAACCGTATCCGAATTGGGAACGGTTCGTTCCTTAGCCGTGGGCCATAGGCTATAGGCGATGGGCTAGAGGATTGATTATGCCTTCTGTCGAATGATTGAAAAGGTCCGGCTCTTTGCTTACAATGGCGCCCGATTGGCTCTGACTCGTGGGCCGGTCAACCTGTGAGTTGTACGTTGCAGTGATTAAGGAGGACTTTTATGCGTTCAGCATTCATGTGGAGAAGGCGGGCGAGGGGGGACGGCGCCAGCCTGAGCGCGTTCTTCAATTTAAGATCGGTTGTTACGGCATGGGCGGTGGCGGCATGGGTGGTCTCAGGCGCTCCGGCGTATGGTATTGATGTCAAGCTCACGATGGAGGAGGCCAAGAAGGCCCTCGCGGCCGGACGCGAGCCGATGGAAAAGGCGGCAGAAGCTGCCAAACCTGATGAAGAAGTAAGGAATTTGATGAGACAGGTCTCTCTTTCTACTCGCATTGGGGCCGATCCGGAAAAGGATCCCTGCGGGGCCAGCGCCATTTTGCGGACCAAGCGCTACTGGCTGGAGTCGTTCGGCCGGAAGGAGGCGACCGAATCCAAGAAGCAGAAGGCTGAGATCCGCATGCCCGATGATAAGATCCAAAAATACCTGGACATGCCGAATCTGGAGATGGAAGTCCAGCTCTGCGGGGACGACGAATACTTTGCCGAAGGAGTTCAGGTGGCGTTCCAGCAAGGGTCCAAGACGATCAAGCCGGTTGATGTCAGCCCGGCCGAAAAGGGGCGCAAGAACGAGAGCCAGGGTCCGCCCTATCGATCCCGATTTACCGCCCGGTTTTCGTATGACAGCTTCGATCCGAATGCCAAGACCAAGGTGGTCATCTTTTTCCCGGACGGGAAGCAAACGGAGTTTGAGGCGGACTTCTCAAAAGTTAAGTGATGAACGATGAATGATGAACGAAAGAAGGTGCATTCAAGACATCTCTCCTGTTTTTTACGCGTTCCGCGTTCATCATTCAGCGTTCAGCGCTTCTTCCAGCCGCAGCGTGTACAGGTAGTGGTAGAGTCCCCTCCGTTCCATCAGCGACGCGTGGGTCCCTTCCTCGACAATCTTCCCTTTATTCAGGACCAGGATGCGATCGGCCCGCTGCACGGTGGTCAAGCGATGGGCCACCACGAACGTGGTCCTGCCCGCCATCAAGCGGTCAAGTGCATCCTGGACCAGCATCTCGGATTCGGAGTCCAGGGCTGAGGTCGCCTCGTCCAGAATCAGAATGCGGGGATTTTTGAGCACGGCGCGGGCGATGGCCAGCCGCTGGCGCTGCCCGCCGGAGAGGTTCACGCCTTTTTCCCCCACGATGGTTCGATATCCATCCGGCATGGCGTTGATGAAGTCATGGGCATTGGCCGACTGGCTGGCAGCGACCAACTCCTCCTCCGTAGCCTCTTCTCGACCGTAGCGGATGTTGTCGAGGATCGTCCCCCCGAACAGAATCGTTTCTTGAGGCACCAGGGCGATCTGGCGGTAGAGGCTGTCCAGCCGCACCGTGCGCAGGTCGTACCCGTCTATGGTGAGCGCGCCCGCGGTCGGGTCATAGAAGCGGTGCAGCAGGTTGATCAGCGTGGTTTTGCCCGCGCCGGTCGGACCTACGAGCGCCACCATTTCACCTGGCTTGACCTCGAATGACACTTCGGACAGCACGGGCTGCCTGGGATCGTAGGCGAAACTGATCCGTACGGCCCGCACGTGGCCGCTGATGGGGGGGAGCTCCACCGCCTCCGGCTGATCGTTGATCTCCGGCTGGGTGTCCAGGATTTCAAACACCCGTTGCATCGCGCCTTGAGCTTCCTTGATCTGAGCGAAGACCCGCGCCGCCGAGCCGAAGGGACCGATGAGGATGCCGGCGAACAGCACGAAGGCGAACAAATCGCCCGGCGTGACCGCGCCTTCGATCACCTGTCTGCCCCCGTACCACAGGACCGCCGCGGCCGCGGCAAAGGTCAGCACGGTGATCGTCGGCACAAAGACGGCCAGGACGGTCGCCCGACGGAGGGCCATCGCGAGCGCGGTTCGAACCTGTGACGCGAAGCGGGCTTCCTCGCGTCGCGTCTGCACGAACGACTTCACCACACGGATGCCGGAGAGCACCTCCTCCACCAAGGTCGTGATGGAGGCGGTTTGGTCCTGGATGGAGGTCGAGAGCGCTCGCAATCGTTTGCCGAAGAAACGGGCCACGAAGACCAAGATGGGCAGGAGCAGTAGGATCAGGAGGCAAAGGCGCCAGTTCATCACCAGCAGAAAGGCGACCCCGCCGACGAAGGTGACCAGTTGCTTCGCTGAATCAATCGGCGTCTCGGTCACGGTCGCCTGGATGACGTTCACGTCGTTCATGAGACGGGACAGAATCTCTCCCGTCCGGCGTTTGGCAAAAAAGCTCAGCGAGAGTTTCTGAAGATGGGCGAACAGGTGTGTGCGAAAATCCGCCATGATGCGCTGGGAGACCCAGGCGGTGAGATAACTGTGGCCCATTGACAGGATGCCCTGGGCGATCACCAGCCCCAGGAACAGACCGATGGCGTTGGTCATGCCCCTGGGGTCGCGCTGGACCGTGATGAGGTCCCACAGGACGCCGGCCAATCGCAGCAGAGCGAGGTTGAGGATCGCGACCGCCATGATCAGCGCGGCGGCGCCGATCATCCGCGGCAGGTAGGGCCTGAGAAATGGGTAAAAGCGGGAGTAGTAGGACATCGTGTCGTACGACTACGGGAAGGCGTCCTTCCCTTCGCTGTCATCGAAAAGGCGAGCGGGCGCCGGATATGAGGGGACGGTGGGAACAGGAAGTCGGAGCGAAGCGACTACATCTGGGTGATTGACTCAATCAGGTTCTTATTGAGCGACACGAAGTCGGCCCGTTCCTTGTCGTTGATCGTGACGTCGGTCAGGTTAATGAACTGCCGTTGCTCCTCATTGAGCACGTCCGACACACGGTTCCGCATGGGGGGAATGACAAAATCCCCTACGTACGTGCCGTTGACTGTCCGGACTCGGATACGAGCTTTTTTCCCCTCGGCCACGTCGACCTCCGGCTGTCTAGGGAACTGCGCTTAGCTCCTCCGGCGTAAAAACTTCTGCCGCCGGCGAAGCTTCTTGTGCTTGTGCCGCCGCATCTTTTTTCGGCGTTTCTTGAGGACACTGGACATGCAGGATCTCCCTCACCCATTGAATTGGCCCATTTTCAATTGAATGAGCAATGATCACCCCGAGCAACGGGTACCCGGCGAGTGTATAGAGTTTCCTTACCGAAAGCAAGCAACACGCTGGAGCCGTGCCGCGCCTCGGTGGCCGAAAAAGCGGGGGGTTCCTAGCACAGGCGCGCTGAACGTGTCAAGAACAGCGCGAGCAGTCTGACTGAGGCTTGACGCATCCAGTCGCCTCTTCCTATACTGCCGCATGCCTTTCAAGATAACTATGAATGAGGAGCGATGAACGATGAACGGCGAAAATCCGGATTCTGACATTCAACATTCAGCGTTCATCGTTCCGCGTTCATCGTTCATCGCTGTGCGGTTGTTGTGCTTCCTTTCTCTCGCCTTGATCGTCGGCCAGGTTCTTGGCTGCTCTTCCAAAGAACCTCGGTATCCCGCTGACCACGCGCGATTCAAGCGGATTGATGACGCGGTCGAATCGTTGCGGAAAGCCTATGTCCGAAAGGACCTCTCCGGCGTCCAAGCCCTGCTGCTCCCTTCGAATACGCTGGATCAGGTCGAACTGGAGGTCCGAAAAGATTTCGACAGCTATCACGAGATCGCGCTCGATCTGGCGATCGAGCGGATCGTGATTGATGGGGACACGATTGATGTGTTCGTGCACTGGCAGGGTCACTGGAAACGAACGGGGGACGACACCGGCCAGCGGGAACGCGGGCACGGGATGCTCCGATGGGTCGGGGTGCAGTCGATTCTGCTCCAGGGCGTCGAGGGCGATCTGCCGTTCGGCATGGCGTCGCGGCGCATGGCGCCCACGCCGCCGAAAAGTGCCATGCCGTGAAGAGGATTGAGGCCATTCCGTTGAGACATGCGCGCGCCCCCGAGGCTGATTTCTTGGTGATCGGGAGCGGGGTTGCAGGCCTTCGCGCGGCGATCGAACTGAGCCGCCACGGGCGGGTGTTGATGTTGACCAAAGGGCATCCGCTCGAGAGCAGCTCGAGCTATGCCCAGGGTGGTGTCGCGGTCGCGCTCAGCGAAGAGGACGATGTCGCGATTCATCTCACCGACACTCTCAAGGCCGGGCACGGTCTCTGCCGGCACGAGGCGGTGCAGGTGCTGGTGGAGGAAGGGCCGGATCGCATCCAGGAGTTGATTGCCTGGGGCGCCCGGTTCGACAAGATCGGCGGAAAGTTCGCGTTTGCCCGGGAGGCGGCGCATAGCCGCAGTCGGATTCTGCGCGCGCGCGGCGACGCCACCGGCAATGAGATGGTCCGAGTTCTGATGGCCCAGGCGCGTCGGCAGAAGACGATCCAGTGGCTGCCCCATCACTTTACGATTGAGTTGGCGGTTGTCGAGAGAGTCTGCCGGGGGGCGCTGGTGCTCGATGAAGTGACCGGCGACCGTTTCGTCCTGCCGGCGTCAGCCGTGCTGCTGGCGACCGGCGGTGCGGGGCAGGTGTACGCTCGGACGACGAACCCGCCGAGCGCGACCGGCGACGGGATGGCCATGGCGTTTCGAGCCGGGGCGATCCTGGAAGACATGGAATTCGTGCAGTTTCATCCGACCGCCCTGTACCTGCCGTCCAGCCCCCCGTTTCTCTTATCCGAGGCGATCCGGGGCGAAGGTGGACAGCTTCGCAACATCAAGGGCGAGCTGTTCATGCGGCGGTATCACCCGGCCGGCGCGCTGGCCCCTCGGGATATCGTGGCCCGGGCGATCTGGTCAGAGATGGCGGCGACTCGCTCACGGCACGTCTATTTGGACGTCACGCACCTGGATCCGGCCTTTATCAAGCGACGCTTCCCGACAATTTATTCCACGTGCCTTCGGTACGATATCGACATCACCGAGGAGTGGATTCCGGTCTCCCCCAGCGCGCATTACATGATGGGAGGCGTGAAGACCGACACGACCGGCGCGACAAGCATCCCGGGCCTCTTCGCGGCCGGCGAAGTAGCCTGCAGCGGGGTGCATGGGGCGAATCGCCTGGCCAGCAACTCGCTCCTCGAAGGCCTGGTGTTCGGCGCGCGGGCTGGCCTGGCGGCCACCGCCTTTGCGAGGCGCGGCGCCGGCTCCAGCCTCCCGCTCCCTTCCGTACGTGACCTCGATGAGGGCCCGCTGGGGACGTTGGAAGACGCGGACAAGCTCCGTAGTTCGCTGCGTCGCCTGATGTGGGGAAAGGTGGGACTGGTGCGGACCGGCAGCTCGCTGGTCAGCGCGACGGCGCAACTGTCACGGTGGGCTCGCGCGGTCGCCCAGCCCTTCGGCACGCGACGCGACCTGGAGGTCAAAAATATGGTGCAGGTGGCCCGCTGCATCGCCGAGGCGGCGCTGTGGCGGGAGAACAGCGTGGGCGCGCACTACCGCGCCGATGCGTCTGAATTAACACGGTCGGGGTGGAGTCAGCACAGCAGAATCGAGCAGGAGACCCTGGTCACCGGCTTGGGGCGACTGCGAACGCTACGGGCCGAGGCCGGTTCTCGGAAGGGATAAACCAGAACGTGCTCGTGGTCGTGCGCGCGGGTTGCGCGTACTCGCCGAACAGGAACGCATCGTAGTACCGGAGGACCTTGTACACGTAGCGGCGCGTCTCATGGATGGGGGGCAGCGCCTGGGACTGCTCCACGCGGCGCTCGCCCGCGTTGTACGCGGCCAACGCCAGCGGAAGGTTCCCGTGGAATCGGTCCAGTAGGTAGCGCAAATAGCGGGCGCCTCCGCTGATGTTTTCTTCCGGGTCATACGGGTCGCGGACATTCAGCTTGACGGCGGTGTCCGGCATGAGCTGCATGAGGCCGATGGCGCCGGCCTTGGAGACCGCGGCCGGGTTGTAATTGGATTCGACTTTGATGACCGCGCGCAGGAGGGCGGGGTCGATCCGGTGCCGGAGGGACTGGCGCGCGATGGTCCGGTCAAGATACTTCACCGGTAACCGGACTCGCACCACGTTGGCTTCCAGGCGGATTTTCTTGTACCGGGGGTCGGTCGGCACATTGGTGAAGGAAAGCGTGCCGTCCGGTTCGATAGCGCGGTACACATCGCCGGAGGCGACCGGTGGAAGCGCCGACAGCGCAAAGGTCAGGAGCGAGGCCAGGGCGCTGACCGCGAATGCCCGCTGAAAACCCTCTCGCAGAATCTGCTGAAACCTATTCAACCGCATGTCCCAAACCATAGCATTGGCCCCTGCGACTGTCAAAGCTTTAGGTTTTTTCAACGTGAATCTGTTGTTCGATTTGGCGCAATGGCTCACGTAACGGGCTCAGCAAGGAACCGTGGGAGGTTGGCTCGAAAGAGTTCTTGGAGCCTCAGGGTCACTGGGCCTGGACACCCCGCCCCGAGCGGGGCCTTGTCCACCTCGCGCACCGGCATGATTTCCATGGTGGTATTGGTAAGAAAGCACTCCTCGGCTCGCCGGAGGTCTTCGGCGGGATAACGCCCTTCCTCGCTCGGAATCCCGTTCTCCCGAGCCAGCACCAGCACCACGTTCCGGGTGATGCCGTCCAGGATGCCGCATTCCACCGTGGGGGTGCAGAGACGCCCTCCTCGAACGAAGAAAAGATTGCTGGTGGTGCATTCCGCAAGGTACCCGTCGGCGTTCAGCATGAGGCCGTCGAACGCCCCAGCGCGCACCGCCTCTTGCTTGGCCAGGATGTTGTTGAGGAAGTTCAGCGACTTGATCTGCGGGGACAGGGCCGTGACCAGGTTCCGGCGCACCCGGACAATCGCCAGGCTCGCGCCGTCGTGAAACAGATAGGTCGGGTAGAGAGCCAAGGGCTTGGCCACGATCACGACCGTGGGGCGTGGACAAAGGGCGGGGTCCAGCCCGATCTCCCCTTCGCCGCGGGAGACCGTGATGCGGAGATGGGCGTCGGCCAGCTCGTTGCGACGAATCGCTTCGGTGAGGAGTGCCGGCCAGTCCTTCTCCGGGATAGGAATATCGAGTCCGATCAGGTGTGCCGAGCGCCGCATCCGGGCCAAGTGCTGTTGGAGCATGAAGAGTCGGCCGCCGTAGGCGCGCAGCGTCTCGTAGATCCCGTCTCCATAGAGGAATCCGTGGTCAAAGACCGACACCACGGCTTCTTTCTTGTCCACGAACCGGTCGTTGAGAAAAATCCACATAGGAGGAATTTGGTGATCTGGTGATTTGATGAATTGACGATTTGGCAGAACCGGGGTTCCCTTCAATCACCAAATCATCACATCAACAAATGAGTCAATTGCTGCGCAGCGCTGCCAGGAGCGCTGCGGCTTTATACAGCGTCTCTTCGTACTCCCGGCTCGGATCGGAGTCGGCCACGATGCCCGCGCCGACCTGGAGGTGGCCCCGGTCTCCGGTCAACACCACCGTGCGGATCACAATGTTCAGGTCGAGATCCCCGCTCCAGCTCAGGTAGCCCAGCGAGCCGGTATAGGGGCCGCGCCGGACCGGCTCCAGACTCTCGATGATCTCCATACAGCGGATCTTCGGAACGCCGGTAATCGTGCCGCCGGGGAACACCGCCCGGATCAGATCAAACCCGCCCAGATCGTCGCGCAATTGCCCGGTGATGTTGGACACGATGTGGCTGACGTGGGAGTACCGCTCGACGACCATGAACTCGTCCGCTTTGACGGTGCCGTACCGGCACACGCGGCCGAGATCGTTCCGTTCGAGGTCCACCAACATCAGATGCTCCGCGCGCTCCTTCGTATTGGTCAGCAGCTCCTCGGCCAGGCGCCGGTCCTCGGACACGTTCCGACCACGGGGCCTGGTGCCGGCGATCGGGCGGGTGTCCACCCGCCGTTCCTGCAGGCGCACCAGGCGCTCAGGAGACGAGCTGACCAGGCTGACGTTCTCGAATTCGAGCAGAGCCGAGAACGGCGACGGGTTGACTTCCCGCAACCGTTGATAGAGCGCCGAGCCGACCCCCTCACCTTCTCCGCTCCCCCCGGGGGGAGAGGGTTGGGGTGAGGGGGCTGTCAAGTCGATCGTGAAGCGATGGGAAAGATTGGCCTGATAAATGTCCCCGGCGCGAATATACTCCTGGCACTGCCGCACTCGATCCATATACGCCGTGCGCGATTGGTTAGGTCTGAGCTCCGGCCGGCTGGTGGGCAAATTGTTCGCGTGGGCTTGACTGCGAACCGAGAGTCTCGCCTCCAGTTCAGCCAGGCGGTCGCACCCCTCGCGGTAGAGCTTTTCGCGTGGTTCCCCCAGCAACCGCTCGAGCGGGGGGGCGAAGATGAGATGGAGCATGCCGGTCTGATGGTCCAGCGCGGCCAAAAGATCCACGAAGGCAAACTGCAGGTCCGGCAACTGCTGGTCGTCTGGAGCCAGATTAGGAAGCCGTTCGAACCGTCGCTCCAAGTCATAGCTGAAAAACCCCACCGCGCCGCCGAAAAACGGTGGGATGCCCTCTGGTCTCGCCATCCGCGACGCTCGCAGGAGGTCCGCCAAGGCTGTGAACGGCTCGCCCTCTCGCACAACGGTCCGGTCGCGGGTCCGCAGTTCGTAGCGATCGTCTTTTCCGGACAGCATGAGATAGGGCTCGCTCCCCATGAACGAATATCGGGCGATCGCGTCAACGCCCTTGCCGCTTTCCAGCAGGAAGGACGGACGGCCCGGCTTGACGATCCGCCGGTACAGTTCGAAGGGATTCCCATCCGGTGGGGCAAGGGAGAGCACGAGCGGTTCAGGCCGCTCTTCGATCAGAAATCTGGCACGCGACGGACGAATCATGCCAAAGGTTGTATCACAGGGGGAACAGGTCAGCCACTCACTTCTTGCCTTTCCTCTTCTGTGGGACTAGCATTTTGAGGAATCCAGGCCCAGAGGCCCAAGCATGGCGGACATTTTCATCGGATATGCCTCAGAGGACCGGGTCAGGGTCGAACCGCTGGCCAGAGCCCTCCAAGCCCAAGGGTGGTCCGTCTTTTGGGCCCCCGAGATCCCGCCAGCCGAGACGTGGCGCAACGTCCTCAATTAAGAGCTCGAATCAGCAAAGTGTATTGTGGTGTTCTGGACCAAAACCTCTGTCTCCAAAGAGTGGGTCATCGAAGAGGCGGAGGAGGGCAAAAGCCGGAATATCCTGATTCCAGTGCTCATGGACCAGATTGGTCGAGAGAGCATTCCACTCGGGTTTCGGCAGCGTCAGTGGGCTGATCTGACCGGTTGGCATAGCTCAATGACGCATCAGGGGTTCCAGCAATTCGTGGCGGGAATTTCCAGAATCGCCGGTCCCCCTTCCGCACAATCGGCACAAGGTATCCAGAATCGTCCAGGCAATGTTCAAGAGAAGGCTCTTGCCAAGCCAATTGCGATCGAACACATGGTGCTCGTTCCCAAAGGGTCTTTTAAGTACGGGGATGAACGGAACCTGTGCCCACTCAATTACGATTACTACATCGACATCTATCCGGTGACCAACGAGCAATTCAAGAAGTTCATCGAGGCGGGCGGCTATATGATGAAGCAGGAGCACTGGTCGGAGGAAGGATGGAAATGGAGAAAGAAAAATAAGGTCACGCAACCGTGCTATTGGGACGATCCTGGGTGGACCCAGCCAGATCATCCGGTTGTGGGGGTGAGCTGGTATGAAGCCGAGGCTTACGCCAAGTCGGTAGGCAAACGTCTGCCGACGGAGCAGGAATGGGAAAAAGCCGCGCGTGGGACGGATGGCCGCATCTATCCCTGGGGCGACGAGTTCGATAAGGAGAAATGCAATAGCGGTGCATCAGGGATCGGGAGAACCACCCTGGTCACGAAATATGTCAATGGGCTCAGCCCCTATGGCTGTTACGACATGGCCGGCAACGTCTGGGTGTGGACGAGTTCGGTCTACGACAACAGTGGTCAATACAAAGTGCTTCGCGGGGGGTCGTGGAACCTTTACGCGTACTACCTGCGAGCTACGTATCGCAACCTCAACGAGCCGACGGACAGGATCGACGATCTCGGCTTCCGATGCCTCATGGCATTGCGAAGGAGGGAGGATGTATGACACAAGAATTCCCTGGTGTGAATCCGACCGCTGTGACGAAGGCCTATGACATCGTGCGTTGGCTGATCGGGCATGTGGGCAAGTTTCCTCGCTCTCACCGGTATGCGTTGGGAGAGCGATCGAACAGCGCATGCTGACGGTGCTGGAACTCCTGGTGCGCGCGGCCTATGCGCGTGAGAAGAAGGACCCGCTCGGCCAGGCGAATGCTGAGCTCCAAGTGTTGCGTCTGCTCGTCCGGCTGGGTAAGGACCTGGGCTTTACGAGCGTGTCGCAATACGAGTTCATCTCCCGCGAGCTCGTGGACTTGGGCCGGCAGATCGGCGGGTGGGCCAAAGCTCAACCGAACTAGCGATGGGCCGATTGTTTGACTCGATCACATCCTTTGCGAATCTGCTCGAGGCGGCCCGCCGGGCCATGCGCGGCGCGGGCGTCCAGACCGACCCCGGGCTTGTTGCGCTGAGTCAGCGCGAAGCCGAAGAGCGCACCACCCTGAGTCCGGACCGGCCAAGCGTCCCGACCACTGGACCGAGGGCCGGCCCGGGACCGGGCGTATCGACTTCATCCTGCCGCCTCACACGTCCAGAATCAGCAAGGACGCGAAGGACGCAGAAGCTTGCGTTTGGATCGCCCTTACGATAAAGTAAGGAACATCACAAAATGCAAGGAGAACACCTATGCCGACCTCGACTGTAACCAGCAAAGGTCAGACCACTATCCCCAAGGAGATCCGAGATCGCCTGCACCTGCAAGCCGGCGATCGCTTGGAGTTCGTCGTGGACGAAGATGGGCGCGTGCTGGTGCTCCCCGCTACGGTGGATGCGGCGGAGTTGGCCGGTGTCCTCAAGCCCCCGCCGCGACCGGTGTCGGTTGAGGCGATGAACCAAGCCATTCGTAAACGTGGAGGCCGCCGGTGATCGGCCTGGACACGAATGTGCTCGTCCGCCACTTGGTGCAAGACGATCCTGCGCAGTCCCAAAGGGCCTCCCAATTGATCGCACGCGAGTGCACAAGGGATAAGCCTGGCTTCGTCAATCGGATTGTGCTCTGTGAGCTGGTGTGGGTCTTGGAAAGCGCTTACGGGTACTCGAAAGAGACGATCGCGGGCGTGTTGGAGAAAGTCTTGCGGACGACCCAGTTCCAAATCGAGGATTTGCCGGTTGTCTGGACGGCGTTCCGTCTGTATCAGAAAGGTAAGGCCGACTTTGCCGATTGCCTGCTGGGGGCCCTGAATCGCCATCACGGATGCGATCGCACGGTGACCTTCGATCAGCATGCGGGCAAGCTTGAAGGGTTCGAACTGGTGTGACGCCGCCCCGCAGTCTTCTCCTTGACAATTCCCCCGGCGTTTTGCTTGAATAGCGCGTTTTTTGCAAGGCACTGCTGAATGATGAATGCTGAACGCTGAATGGTTGGAATTCATCATTCATCACTCTGCTTTCAGCATTTGGCATTCGCATGCCGCCATCGACCGATCCGTTCTATGCGGGCTTGGGGCAGGCGGTCCGGGTCGGGACCGAATTGCTCGCGGCCCTGATTGTGGGAGGGGGGCTCGGCTGGCTGGCTGATACCTACCTGTTCGCCTCAGGGCCGTGGGGCGCGGTGGCGGGGTTGATCCTCGGCGCAATCGCGGGGGTCCTGAATGCATACCGCGCCGCCCAGCGCTGGCCCCAGTAGCAATGCAGAACGATGAACGCGGAATGCTGAATTAATTTCCCAATTCATCGTTCATCATTCAGCGTTCAACACTGGTTGTTATGGAAAATCCGCTGCATCCCTTCGAGTTGCACCCGTTGATGCCGTTCTCGTTGTTCGGCCTTGACATCTCCCCGAACAAGGCCGTGCTCATGATGTGGGTGGTGATCGCCCTCGTGGCCGTTCTCTTGATCAAGGCCGGCTCCTCGCGGCGGATGGTGCCCACGAAACTCCAGAGCCTGGCCGAGATGCTCGTGGATTTTATCCGCGCCGTCATCCTGGATACGATGGGGAAGGACGGGATGCGGTTCTTCCCGTTCATCGCGACCCTCTTCCTGTTCATTCTGTTCTGTAACCTGCTGGGGCTGGTCCCCGGCTCCTACACCGTGACCAGTCAGATCGTCGTGACGGCCACGTTCGCGCTGACGGTGTACGGGATGAGCGTGGTCCTGGGCTTTGTCCTCCATGGTGTGAAATTCCTGGGCATCCTGGTGCCGCCGGGCACGCCAGGGTGGCTGCTGCCGCTCATGATGCCGATCGAGCTGATCAGCCAACTGGCGCGGCCCCTCTCGCTCGCCGTTCGGTTGTTCGCGAACATGACGGCCGGCCACGTGATCCTGGGGGTCCTGTTCGGACTCACCCTCACCGGCGGGGTCCTGATCGGCTGGCTGCCGTTCGCCTTTACGATTGCGATGAACGCCCTGGAGATCGGCATCGCCTTCATCCAGGCCTATATTTTCACGGTGTTGACCTGCGTCTACCTCGGGGACGCGATGTCCCTGCATGGGCACGAAGCGCACGCGCATTGATTCCGGGAAGTTCTGAGTTCTGAGTTGTGAGTTTCTTGTTGTCAGAGTTACGGTGAGCTGCTCAATTCCGGATCACTGACAGCTTCGAACTCAAAACTCAAAACTCATAACTGGAGGGAACCGACACAGTGGATTCCCATCAGCAGCGTTGTTGGGCATGGGATTGGCGGCGGCCGGATTCGCTGGCGCCGGCGTAGGGATCGGGTATATCTTCGGCACATGATCGAGACGGTGGCGTGTCAGCCGGAGGCCGAGGGACGGGTCGGCAAGTACGTGTGGATCGGATTCGCGCTGGTCGAGGCGATCGCGCTCCACGGGCTAGTGATCGCGTTCATCATCATGGGGCTCCGCAAATAGGAAAAAAAGTGCTGAGTCTTGAGTGCTGGGTACCGAGTTGAGGAAAATCCCAACTCATAACTCAGCACGCGGCACGCAGCACTTCTGAGGTGACAGTCTATGCCGCAGTTTGACACACATTTTTTCTCGTCGCTGATTTTTTGGGAAGTCGTCTCCTTCGGCATCCTGCTGTGGGTGTTGTACAAGTTCGCCTTCCCGCCGATTCTGGAGACCCTCGAGATGCGGGAGCGCAAGATCCGGGAGAGCCTGGAGCAGGCCGAGCGGCATCGCGCGGAGGCCGAACGCAAGATGCAGGAGTACGAGGCCAAATTGAGCGCGGCTGCCCGGGAGGCCGAATCCGTGCTGGCTCAGGCGAAGGACCAGGCGCAACGCTTGCTGGAGGAAAACGAACAGCGTCTCACGGCGGAGGCGGAGCGCATCAAGGCTGACGCCGCGCGGGAAATCGAGCACGAGCGCCGCAAGGCCATCCAGGAGATCCGCAATCAGACGACCGAGCTGGCCCTGCTTGTCGCGGAGAAGGTGGTGGGTCGGAGCCTCGACGACGCAGACCATCACCGCATGGCGGACGAGGCGGTGCAGGCGGTGGCTGAGAGTTACCGTAAGGGGTAAGGGGCACCTCACGCCTTACGCATTTGAGCTGCCGCGGCGATACCCTTCCAGATCCACAGTCACGAACCGAAATCCCAGCTCTTTCAATTTGGCGGTGACCCGCGCCCTGCGCGCGTCATCGAGCATCGCCGGAAGCTCGTCTGTTTCCACCTCGATCCTGGCGGTCTCGCCGTGGTCCCGCACGCGGAACTGCTTGAGGCCCTCCCGGAACAGGACGGCCTCGGCCAGTTCGACGCGGGTCAATTTCTCCCGTGTGATTTCAGTTCCGCGCGGGATGCGTGAGGAGAGACAGGCGGCTGCGGGCTTGTCCCAATTCGACAGACCGAGTGCCTTGGCCAGCGCGCGGATCTCCGCCTTTGAAAGTTCCGCTTCCACCAGAGGGCTTCGGACCCCCCACTCCCTGGCCGCCCGGATGCCGGGCCGGTCATCACCCAAGTCGTCCAGGTTGGTCCCATCCACCATCGCACCCATCTTCAACTCGCGTTGCAGTTTCCCCAGCGCCTGATAGAGATCCGTCTTGCAATAATAGCAGCGGCCGGCGTCGTTCCGGATGAAGTCCGGAATCTCGAGCTGGTCGGTCTCCACGATCAGATGGCGGGTGCCGATCTGAGAGGCGACGCGACGCGCGCCTTCCAGTTCGATCGAAGGGAAGGTGGGAGAAACGGACGTGACGGCGATGGTCTTGGGGCCCAGGAAATCATGCGCGACCTTGAGCACCAGCGAGCTGTCGATGCCGCCCGAGAAGGCCACCAGGACAGACTCCATGTCCTGAAGGAGTTGCCGCATTCTCTGCAGCTTGCTCGATAGCGTGGCATTCATCATGGAACACTGGCCTCTGCGCTCGGTTACTGCGTTCCCGACGGCTTGACTTGGGCCTTCGTCTGGTTGCCGACCACCACGAGGGCGAAGTGGTCGGTGTGCAGGTACTGTTTCGCGACCCGCAGCACATCCTCTTTGGTGACTCGTTCGATCCAGCGCGGGTACTGGGTGAAGTAGTCGAGCCCGAGTCCGTAGAACTCGACTTGGCTCAAGACTTCGGCCAGCTTCGCGGTGGTGTCGAGGCGGAGCGGAAAGCTGCCGATCAAGTAGGCCTTGGCGTCCGCAAGTTCCTCGTCCGTGACCGGCGCATCGCGGATGCCGTTCAATTCCTTCAGGACGCCGGTGATGGCCTGATTGGCCGTCTCGTTGCGCGTCTGGAGGGTGACCAGGAAGGCCCCCGGCATGAGATTGGCGTCGAAATGGCTGCCCACGCCATAGGCCAGTCCCTGATTGTCGCGGATCGAGTCCATGAGCCGCGAGGAGAACCCGCCGGCTCCCAGGATATAGTTCATGACCGTCACCGCGTAGAAGTCCGGGTTCGTCCGGCTGATCCCCAGGTGGCCCAGCATAATGGTCGCCTGTGTGAGATCTTTCTCAATGAGCCGGACGACCGGTTTGTCCATCGGCTTGGGGGCCCCGGATGCGCGAGCCGGCTGATCGCCCTTCTTCCAGGAGCCGAACTGTTTGGCGACAAGCGCGCGGGCTTGCTCGATCGTGATGTCTCCGACGATCGAGAGGATGGTCTGATTCGGGAGATATTCGCGCGCATAAAACGTATAAAGGTCAGCCCTCGTGATCGTCGGCAGGCTCTTCTCGGTCCCGTTCACCGGCCAGCGGTACGGATGGCCGTCAAACACCACCTGGTTGAACGCCTTGGCCGCGATCAGGTCGGGCGCGTCCTTCTCGCTGAGGATTTCACCCAGGATGTGGCTCCGGACTCGCTTCAGTTCCTTTTCGGGGAAGGTGGGGCGTAAAAGAACGTCGGCGAGGAGTTCAAAGCCCAGTTCCGTGTCCTTCTTGAGGACCCTGGCCGACACGGTTGTGAAGTCCTCCCCCGCCTTGGCGGCCAGCGTCCCTCCCACGAACTCAATCTGTTCGGCAATCTGTTTCGCGCTGCGGGTTGTGGTGCCTTCATCCAGCAGGCTGGCCACCAGATTCGCGAGCCCGGCCTTCTCAGGGGGGTCCTGGGCCGACCCGGCCTTGATCAGGGCATGGATCTGAACGATCGGCAAGGAATGTTGCTCCAGAACCAGCACCGTCATGCCGTTCGGGGTCACGAACCGGACCGGGTTGATCTCCGCAGCTTGCGCCGGCTCGGCGCTCACCAAGGAGCTTGAGAGAAGAAGGACGGTTATCAGCAGCACCATGAGCGGCATCAGCGGGCCTCGCTTGAAACGACCGCGGCTTTTTTCGATGGAGGGATGGGGATGAGGATGCCCACCGTGCGCGAATCCTGCACGAAGTAGCGTCGGGCCACCCGCTGGACATCCGCCGCCGTGACGCTTCGGATGCGTTCCAGGAACTGGTCCACGTGGCGCCACCCTGCGCCGACCGTGTCGGCTTGGCCGAGCAGCATGGCTTGGCGAAAATTGGAGTCCTGCCCGAACACGTAGGAGGCCTCAACCTGATTCTTGGCGCGCTGGAGCTCCTGCGCCGTCGGAGGAACGGCCAGCAGCTTCTCGAGTTCCCGGTACAGCGCCTGCTCCACTTCCTCCACTTTCTGGCCCGGCTTGACCACCGCGAAGCAGTAAAACAGTTCGGGATCGGCTTGGAGAAGGCTGTACTCGGCTCCCACCGCCAGGGCCTTCTTCTGCTCGTACACGAGGCTTCGGTAGAGACGCGAGCTCTTGCCGTGCGACAGGATCGACTCAAGGATCGTGAGGGGGTAGGAGTCCGCATCTCTGTAGTTTGGCACGCGATAGCCGGCCATAACGAAGGGGACCTGCGCCTCTCGCTTGACGACGATCCGTCGCTCCCCACGCTGCTCGGGTTCGGCCACCGCGAGCTGAGAAGGAGTCGGCCCCATGGGGATGGATTCAAACAGGCGCTTGATCGTGGGCAGCAGCGCGTCGGCCTTGATATCTCCCACGATAATTAAGGCGGCGTTGTTCGGCACGTAGTACGTGTCGTAGTGGCGTTTGAGGTCCTCACGGGTCATGGCGTCGAGATCGGGGAACCACCCGATGATCGGCCAGTGGTAGGGATGCAGCACAAAGGCCTGAGCGAAGAGCGACTCGACCAGAAAGGCCTGCGGATCGTCCTCCGTCCGAAGCCGGCGCTCTTCTTTGACCACTTCGCGCTCGAGCTGGAACTCCTTCTCGTCCAGGAGCAGCCCCCGCAACCGGTCCGCTTCCATCTCTAACGCCAGTTCCACCCGATCCGCCGCCAGATTTTCGAAATAGACGGTGTAGTCTTGGCTGGTAAAGGCGTTGTCGTTGCCCCCGTTCTTACGGATCGTCTTTGAGAAAGTCCCCTTGGGATGCTGCGGGGTCCCCTTAAACATCATATGCTCGAGCATGTGGGAGAGCCCGGCCCGGCCCATCACCTCGTTGCGCGAGCCGACCTTGTACCAGATCTGCACGGTGACCACCGGCGCTTTGGGCACCTCCACCAACAGCACTTTCATCCCGTTCGCCAGGATGACTTCGCGGACATCGGCGGCCCCGGCAGGGGCGCTGAGCCATGTGGTCGTGACGAGCAGCCCCCACAGAATAAGACGAGTGAACCGAACGACGCGCCGAAGGGGCATGTTGGAAAAATCTCCGTGAGCGCGAGGCATGCTAACAACCGGCTCCCACCGGCATCAAGAGAGCCCGCTCCTGGCTGGGCGGGAGATCCCCGAGTTGCCCGCAGGCGCCGAGCACATCGCGTCCCTTGCTCTTGCGGATAAAGACATCCAGCCCGGCCCGCCGCACCACCGACTGGAACCGCAGGACCGACGCCTCGTCAGGCCGCCTGAAGGGACTGCCGGGGAATTCGTTGAACGGGATCAGGTTGACTTTGCAGCGCAACCCGTTGAGCAGCTTCGTGAGCCGCCTGGCGTCCTGCTCCGTATCATTGACGCCCGCTAACAGCACATACTCAAAGGTCAGCCGCTGGCGCGGCGGCAGAGGGTAGTGCCGGCAGGCGGCCAGCAGGTCGTTCAGCGGGTGCAGCCGATTGACCGCCGGCATGAGCCGGTCGCGCTGCGCGTTGGTCGTCGCGTTGAGTGAGATGGCCAGGTTGATCCCGAGGGCTGCGACGTCCTGCAGGCGGGACGCCAGGCCCGCCGTGGACAGCGTGATCCGCCGTGCCGGAATCCCGAGGCCCCAGCTCGTGTTGGTCAGCCGGATGATGGCGTCCGAGACCGCGTCCAGATTGGCGAGCGGCTCGCCCATCCCCATTAGGACGAGGTTCGTCACCTTCTCCATCGCCTCAAGCCGGTCCTGGACCATCAGGACCTGATCCACGATTTCGTGCGCTTTCAGATTCCGTTTGAGCCCCATCCTGCCGGTCAAGCAGAAGCCGCAGTCCAGGGTGCAGCCTACCTGGGTGGAGAGGCACAAGGTCAGCCGTCCGGCATCGGGGATCAGCACGCTTTCCACCGTCAGGCCGTCCTCAAGACGGCCCAGGAACTTCCGGGTCCCATCCGCGGATCTGAATACCTGGCACTCGGTGATCCGCTCGATTCTCGCGATGGCCCTGAGACGGGCGCGCTCCGTTTTCGAGAGGTCCGTCATCTGCGCGAGGTCCGACACTCGCCTGCGGTGCAGCCAGCGGAAGATTTGTTGCGCGCGGTACCGCGGCCAGCCCAGCTTCTCCATGAGCCGCTTGGCCGATGGCAGATCGAGGGCCAGCAAATTGATGAGCGCCGCGGGCAGCGCGGCTGACGGCTGTTCGTTTGAGCGCATGGCTGGGAGGGTAACACAGCCTCGCAGACAAGAACAAGGCGTGCGCCGCCGGCTGCAGGGGATACATGGACCTGCCCGAACGGCTTTTGGTATAATGATCGCCGTTCCATGGTCACACCCTCCTACCGGCGCTTGTCCACTGTGGTCTTCGGACAGCCAGTAAGAGTGTTTCTGTTCCTGCTTGCCCTCTTCGTAGCCCTCTCCGGGGCTTCCTCCGCGCAGAAAGATCGCTCCGACTTGTCCTGCGAGTCGGCGGAAGAGTGCTTTCGCGCCGCGCTCGTTCAGACTGCCCCGCCTGATGCGTCCGCAACCCTGGAAAGCCGGGTTCGCACACAGATCGAACGGCTGAAGGCGGTCCGGGAGCGGCATCCAGGGTCCGTATGGGCCAAGCGCGCGGGTTTATTGATGGGCGTGCTCCTGATCGAACGCGAGCCCTCCGATGCCGTCCGCTTTCTTCGAGCCGCCCAGCGCGACTTTCCCCTCCTGGAGGACTATATCCGGATGTGGATCGGAGAGTCGCTGCTCCGGGCGGGCGATGCGCGGCTCGCCGCGATCCTATTGGAGTCAATCCCGGAGGCCGTGCCGGAGACGTTGCTCGGACCTCGCGTTGCTTACCGCGGCGGCGAAGCCTGGTACAAGGCCGGCCAGTGCTCGAATGTCATTGATCTGCTCGGCCAGGCCGTCTCGCTGGGCCCGCAGGACCCCGCGGCGCCCTCCGCTCTGTTGAGCCTCGCGGACTGTCAGATTCATGAGAACCGGCCCGCCGACGCCCAGTCCTCGCTCAGACAGATCTGGGTGCGGTATCCCCACACGCCCGAAGCGCGCGAGGCGATGGATCGCTTGGCGCGGGACGGGAACGGGCATGCATGGCGTCCGGCGCCGGATGATCTGTACGAGCGGGCACTGTCATTTTTCGCGCTGGCGTTGCATGAGGAGGCGGTTGACGAGCTCCAGAAGTTCCTGGCGGCGGCTCCGACTCACCCCCGTCGCCAGGAGGCTCGGCTCAAATTCGGTCTGGCCTTGATCCGGCTTAAGCGGTACGAGCAGGCCCGCCAGGTCCTCCAGGAGTTGGCCAGCGAGCGCACGACGGAAGCAAGCGAGGCCGCCGTGTGGCTGGCAAGAATCCATCTCAGACTGGACGACGGCGAGCGGTTACTGGCGTTGCACCAGTCCTTGCCGAAGCTCTCCCTGTCCGCTGAGCAGAAGGCCGCGATCATCATGTTCGTGGGGATGTGGCTGGAGGACCAGGGGCAGTATGATCAGGCGATCGTGAAATATCGGCAGGTGGTGAAAATAGGGGAGCCCGCCGGGCAACGCCTGGAGGCCTTGTGGCGAACCGGCTGGATCCAGTATCGGACCGGTCGCTTTCGGGAGGCGGTTGAGACTTTCCAAGAGGTGGTGAAGGACAAAGACGATGCTCAATTCACCCCCCAGGCCCTGTACTGGATGGCGAGAGCGCTGGAACGCCAAAAGAGCGGCAAGGCCGCCGATCTCTACCTTGAACTCTGCCGTCAGTATCCCTACACCTATTATTGCCAGTTGGCGCAATCTCGCGTGGAGCTGCCGATCGTGATGTCGCTCTCGGACAACGGGATTCCGCAGGCGTCGGCACAGTTGCCGCGGGAAGCGCGGTCGGAGGTGGGGCGGGATGTGCATTACCGAAAAGCGGCGGAGTTGAAGCTCCTCGGGATGGATCAGGACGCCGCCCGGGAGTTGGCCTCGTTGATCGAACGGTATGCGCGTGATCGCGATGCGCTGCTTGAACTCTCGGCCCTGCTGAGCGAAGCCGGGGCCCATTCGCAGGCCCTCCGGGTGGCCAGGCTCCACTTCCGTGACAGCCTGGAACGCGGAGGCGAGTCGGCGCCGTCGGTGCTCTGGAACGTGGCCTATCCGACCGCGTACTTGCCCACGATCCGGGCCCAGACCGGGAACCAGGTGGACCCCTATCTCGTGGCAGCCATCATCCGGGAGGAAAGTCAGTATGACGCGCGCGCGGTGTCACGAGTCGGAGCGGTCGGGCTGATGCAGGTGATGCCGGCGACGGCGCAAGCGATGGCCAGGAAGCTGGGGTTCCCGGACGTGATGCGGGACGATCTGTTCGATCAGGACACCAATATTCGGTTCGGCAGTCGCTATCTGGAACAGTTGCTCAGGCAGTTTTCGGGAAACGTCCTCCACGCGGTGGCGGCCTACAACGCGGGGCCCGTGGCGGTATCCGCCTGGATTCTCAAACTGACTGACAAAGAGCCGGATGAATTTGTCGAGCTGATTCCGTTTCAGGAAACGCGGCAGTACGTGAAACGAGTCCTCCGCAGCTATCGAGAATATCATCGTCTTGGACGCGGCGGCTGTGACACCCGTTTTCTTGACAAGGTCTGCTGAAGCTCCTATAGTTCGCCCCAATTTCTCGGCAGAATTGAGTCATTGCATCATTGAGTGAATGAACCAAGCGTCAATGATTCAATCGTAAATCCAGGCTGTTGGAGAGGGGAATGGCCCTGGACAAGATGGAGGCGCTGGAAGCGCGCGTGCGGGGGCTGGTGGAGCTGGTTCAGGATTTGAAACGCGTCAACGCCGCCTTGCAAGTCGAGCTGCGCGCGGCGCGAGAACGTCTGTCGAAGCAGGAAGAGAACAACCGCCGATGGGAGGAGGAGCGGGCCAACATCAGATCGCGGATCAACAAGGTCTTGGGCGAACTGGATTTCCTCGAGTGCATGGAGGAATCTAAGGAGGTGGCGCTTGACTAAGACCATTGAGATTGAGATCTATGGCCAACGGTATGCCATCAAAGGCGATGCGGAGGAAGATTACGTCAAGCGCCTGGCTGCCTATGTGGATGAGCAGATGCGGAGCCTGGCGCAGGGGATGAAGACCGCCACGCTCGCCAAGTTGGCGGTGCTGGCGGCGATTAATATCACCCATCAGTTGTTCCAATCCGAGCAGCTTCGGCGCCAAGGAGAGGCGGATATTGAACGACGGGCGCTGGGTTTGATGGAATCCATCGAAGAGCAGCTCCAGCCTTCGCGGAATCGCTGAGGCGGGGCGGTGGGCTTGCATTGCCCGTTCGTATTTGGTACGGTACGGCCAGCCCTACTATAATTATGAAGGGCGGCCTGAATTATGAAGGGGCGGCCCGAGCAGGGCAGTCAGAGGGAGCAGCGTAACGGTTACGGGCATCACAAAGAAGCGAATGGAGAAGCTGGATCCGATCGGCGTTTCTGAACGTGAGCATGATACCTTTCCGGGCAATGAGCTGGTTGATAGTGAGTGGAATGAAAGCAGAGGTCATGGCCGCGGCGTCTCTTCAGCCGAGCGGCCCGATCTCCGTTGGCGGGAGGCGTGTGTTCCAGCGTCGAGAGATAGAAGGCCGTTTGGTGCCCGCGCTCGTCCCGCGACGGGTGATAGCCGGGCGGCGCCTGTCCTCGTCCCTCGCCAGAGGCCGTCCGAGTTCC
>JACQQM010000172.1 GCA_016207025.1 Nitrospirota bacterium
AGGAGGAACTGGACGCCGACCACCCCGACGTTATCGCTGGCGGTGGCGGAGACGGTGATGGTGCTCGAGACGGTGCTGCCTGCCACCGGAGCGGTCAGGCTGACGGTCGGGGCGGTCGTATCGGGCGGGGGCGCGGGGGTGGTGCCGTTCGCCGTCGCGCTGTTGGCCGAGGTGTTCCCGGCCGCATCGTAGGCGCGGCTGCGGAGGTAGTACGTCGTGCCGGCGAGCAGGCCGGTTAGTTGGGTCGTCGTCACGTTGCCCACATCGCGGTTGTCATAGCCGGTCACAAAGCTGCTGAAGCTGCTCATCGTGGACAGGTCGAGTCGGTAGCCCATCACCGCGATGTTGTCGGTGGCCGCAGTCCAGCTCGCGGTGAGGCTCGTGCTGGAAAGTGCGCTCAGCGTCAGGTTGCTCAGCAGAGTCGGGGGCTCCGTATCCGTCGAACTGCCTGCGGTGCACGAGACATCATCACAGGTCACCAGATTCGACGGCGCTGACTCCCCCGCGCTGTTGTAGGCGGTGACGGTATACGTGTGGCTGCCGCTCGTTGCCGCCGGGCAACTCAGGCCAGTGGCGCTCAAGAGACTCGACCAGTGCACGCCGACGGTCGAGACATCGTTATCGATCGCCGCAAAGAGCCCGCTCGGGTAGTTCGGCAGCGGCGTGCCCAAGATGGCGATCCCGTCCGTATTGTTCACGCCGGACATTTCAAACAAGCCGAGGTGCTGCAGCGTCGCGCGGTCAAAGACTTCAAAGTGCGAGGTGCTCGTCTGCTGGTCGGTATGGATGAGGAACCCCTGGCCGTTGCCGCAGTCGTAGAGCTGGGTTCCCTCCGGCTCTCCTTGGAATACCGTGTTCGAAATGATATTGTCCGTCCGCCCCGGCACGTTCAGCGGTTGGAGATTCATGTCGAACAGGCGGGCCTGGAATCCGGTCTGATCCGCGACGTAGATGCGCTGATGGAACTCATCCAGCGCAAAGGCTTCGAGGGAGGCCACCCCAGGCAGATCCACCGGGCCCAACAGCCGTGTCCCGTCCGTGCGATACACAAAGGCTTCGCCTGGCTGTTCTTCAAACACATAGACCCGCTTCTCGCCACCGACACGAGCGGTATGCACTTCCATGGGTCCGGCCGCGGAATCGGTCGAGTAATCGCCCTGCCCAATCATACGCACCAGGGGGAATGCGCTCGTCCCAGCTGCCAGCTGGTAGACCAGCACCGCCGCCTGTGTCCCGCGGTTCGTCACATAGAGGAGGTTGTCCTCCTGGTCCACATGGACTCCGTTCGGCCGCTGCAGGCCCTGGGTGATCGAGGTGATCTGGTTGCCTGGCGTAAACGGGTGCCGCCAGACCTCCACGGAGGCACTTGACTTCGCCGTGACGAACATCAGGGACTCTGCGGGGTTCGGGGCGACCCAGAAGGCGACTTGGTCGAGGACCGAGCCGGTTCCATCGACATTGAAGTCCTGGCTGCTGATGAGCGCTTGTCCAAATGGGGCGGAGGCTCCAGGGTTGTCTGTGTAACTCGTCTGATTCGCCGCCAGCGTCGTGCGTACGCTCCCATCCCGAGAGAGGCGAAAGCCCTGCTCATCGCTCGAGTTGTCCGTCCAGGAGAGAACGTTCTGGAGACTCGACTTCGTGCCGACGAGATTCGACGGAGCCGCTGGGATCGTCACGGGTGCGCTGACCTGAATCGCCACCGCCGCCTGGGCTAGCGAGATTGTCCCTCGTTCCACAATGACTTTGGCCGTGTAGGGGCCCGCGGTGGTGTAGCTGCACAGATCGATCGCGGTGTAGGGGTTCGCGGAGGTCCCGCTGACCTGGGCATCATACGGAAGCGTCACGTTGGTTCCGGTATCAGGCCGATGGCAGTAGAACGTGTAGGTCATGGGGCCAGTGGCTGTCCCAGCGACCGTCGCGGTGAAATCCACACCGTTGAGCGGAGAAGTTCCGCTCGACGGCGCCGCGGCCAGACTGACGAAGAGCGTCTCGGCCTGTGGCCCACTCGATCCTACCTCATCGGCCCCCGCATCCCAGCCCGATCCTTGTGGGCGTGGGTCGGTGTCGAGATCTACCGTCGTGATGGTTGAGACGTCCACGCCGGTGTCGAGCGCGCAGGTGTCTGTTGACATCAGGTGGAGATCGCCACTAGCAGAATTGACGAAGGTCGGGGTGCACTCCCGGGAGTTGGCATCCCCGCCAGAGGCCGAGCGCCATCCGGTCAAGGTCGTCTGAGTCGTGCCATTCCAGACGTAGACCCCGTCCGGATCATAGACATTCCCATCCGCGCTCCACCCCGAGGGCACGTAGCTCGTCGAGATATCGATGCGCCCGGAGGCAAGCCCGGAAACCGCGTTGTTCCGTATGACGTAGTTTTGACGCGGGTACGTCCCGCCACCCCTTCGAATCGCAATGGAACCGACCCCATTCTCATTGAGGAAGCAGGTGTTCCCCACAATCTCAATGGGGTTATTCTGCTCGATGGCCTGCTGGCTGCTGCTCGCAAGGCTCCGGATGCAGGAGTAGACCGGCTGCGAGGACCAGATCATGTTGTTCGTAAAGTGAAGGGTCTCCACCGTGTTCGAACCAGAATTGATGAGCAGCCCCGTGGCATTATCCTGCCATCCGGCAACGCTGTTGAGCATCACGTTCCGATCGATACGGACATCTCCAATGTTGCGCGCGGTACAATCTCCTGGGCCTGGGGCGTTCGGCTGAATGTAGACTGAAGTGCGCCAATCCTTGAAGGTGTTGTTGACGATATCAATATCTCGGGTGCATTGCTCCACGTTATACCCATGGGAGGTTTGGCCGCCACCCGTGCCGATGCCCCAGGCATTGCCATTACTGTCGATGTAGTTGTCGAGGAATTCGATCCCGGTCACAAACTCCCACATCTTAAAGGCGGTCACATTCCCACCCGTCAATCCTTGTGCGACCGCGGTGATGTGCTGGAAGCGATACGGGCCACTCTCGGCGCCCTGCCCAGCCCCCCCGCGCGCGACCCACGCCCCCCAGTTCTGGACGTTCACGTTGATAATCGCAAGGTAACGCAGGGCCGAGGGGCTCGTGCTCATGGAGAAGGTTCGGCACGACGCGTTGTTTGCGGGATTGCTCGAGGGACGACCACGACAGTTGTTTTCAATCAGTAAGTCGTGGAGATAGAGGTACTCCGCTGAACCGGCGTTATCGGTAAAGCGGATGAACCCGGCCGGATCGCTACTGGCCGTCCCTGCACGGCCATAATTTCGCCCCGTGAAGTGAGCCAGTTCAAGGTAGTCGTACTGGCC
Organism: Nitrospirota bacterium; assembly: GCA_016207025.1. Lineage (GTDB taxonomy): Bacteria > Nitrospirota > Nitrospiria > Nitrospirales > Nitrospiraceae > JACQQM01. The sequence continues at coordinate 3,291 of JACQQM010000172.1, forward strand.
AGTGCTGTTGTTGATCGCGATGCCTTCGCATGTCTCACC
>JACQQM010000173.1 GCA_016207025.1 Nitrospirota bacterium
ACTGTGAATGTCGTCCCGTGCCCTTCTTCGCTTTCGACGTTCATCGTGCCCTCGTACTTGGTCACGATCTTGTGGGCGATGCTCAACCCCAGCCCCGTCCCTTTGCCCGGATCCTTGGTCGTGAAAAACGGATCGAGGATTTTCCCCATCAGAACCTTCGGGATTCCGCGGCCGGTATCGGAGATGAGCACGGTGATCAGCCCGCCTTCGGACCGGGTCGCAAGGGTCAGGCGTCCGTTCCCTTGCATCGCATCCACGGCATTGCTGATCAGGTTCACGAATACCTGCTCGATTTCCGATCGGCGGGCCCGGAAGCGTGGCACGGGTTGCAACTCCGTGACCACCTCAATGTGCCCGAACTGCGGACCCCGACGAACCATCTTGACCGCCTCGTGTAACCGTTCACAGATGTCGGTTTCGACTTCCCCGTCCCGTGAGGAGGGACGGGCGTAGCAGGCGAAGTCTCGCACCACGGTTGCCACGTGTTGCGCGTACCCCGCGATGTCCTGGGCGTATTCCTTGATTTTCCCCGGATCGTTTTCATCCAGGATAATCTGAGCCATTCCCAAGATTCCCTGCATGGGGTTGTTAATCTCATGGGCCATGCCGGAAACCAGCGTGCCGAGGCTGGACAGCTTCTCGGCCTGGATAAGCTGGTCCTGGAGCTGTTGTTGCTCGGTGATGTCCCAGATCACCATGCCGGTCTGTTGTTGCCCGCTCCGGAGGACGACCGGGAAAAGGCGGTATCGGTAGACGGCGTGCTCCATCTCGAACTCACCCTCTCCGTGTTGAGGTAAGGAGGGTGAACCTGCAACCCCGTGTTCGTCTCGAAAGGGTTGCCGCTGGGAGAAGTGGATCGGGATGGTCTGGTGTAACAAGCGCCCGGCAAGGGGCTGCCCTCCGGTTCCGAATCGCTCGGTCGCCAAGGTGTTGGCGTACAGGATCTGCCGATGCTCGTCCACGATCACGATGGAGCAGGGGAGACCGGAGAGAATCGCATCGATCTTGCCGTAAGCGTTTCGCAAAGCTTCCTGGGCCTGTACGCGTTCCGAGATGTCTTCTGCGATTCCGGCAATGCGGTAGACGGCCCCTGACCGGTCTCGGATCGGGAAGGCCCGATCCTGGATCCACCGGATCAAGCCGTCGGGCCGCACGATTCGGTACTCTTCGTCATACTCACCGCCGACTTGTTTCGTTAGGGCGGAGGCGAGAACTCGATCTCGGTCATCGGGATGGATCGCCTCAAGCCAGGACCGCGGGGAGGCATACAAGCTCTCGCAGGAGCGCCCCCAGATGTCCTCGTATCCGGGGCTGATGTAAATCATCCGGTTCTTCTCAGGGTCGGTCATCCAGAAGACCTCCCGGATGTTCTCCGCCAACTGGCGGAACTGCTCTTGACTCTCGCGCAATGCCGCCTCAGCCCGCTTGCGTTCGACGAACTGCCCGATCTTGATCCCGATGTCGGCCATCATTTTGAGCAAGTCGTTGTCCGGCTGGCGGATGCCACGGCTGAAGAATTCGATGACGCCGTGGATCTCGCTCCTGCCCCGGATGGGAAACCCGAATGCCCCATGCAGTCCTGCTTTCGCCGCGCTCGGCGCTCGTGGAAAGTTTGGATCTTTGAGAATGTCAACAAGCCAGGCCGGTTCGCCGCTGGACCAGATACGGCCGGGCAACCCGATGCCAGGCCCGAAGGTGATCTCCCGGGTGTGCGCCGCAAACTCTTCGACAGGGACCGCCGGCTCATGCCAGAGGGTCTCACAACGCAATTCCTTGACGTCACGATCCACGAGCCAAATCACGCCCACTTCCCAGCCCGCCGTGTCACAAATGGCCTGCAGGAGTCGGGGGGCCACCTCGCTGAGTGTGCCGGACTCCGCCAAGATCAGACTGACGGCTAACTGTGTCGCCTGGCGGTTCTCCGCTCGCTTACGCTCGGTGATGTCACGGATGATGCCGCTATAAAATATTCCGGACTTGGTTTTCCACGTGGACAGGGACAGCTCCAGCGGAAATTCGCTGCCGTCTTTCCTCAGCCCATGCAGCTCGACCGTTTTTCCGATCACCCGCGTTGCCCCGGTTGACCGAACCCGTTCGAGGCCTCGTTGATGAGCGTCCCGGTGTCGAGTCGGCATGAGAACCGTCAGCGGCTTGCCCAGGAGTTCTTCCTCGCCATAGGAGAAGAGTCGTTGGGCGCCCTTGTTCAGGGAAATGATCATGCCGGTCTCATCGGCCAAGATAATGGCATCGGGTGACGATTCCACGACCGAACGGAACCGCTCTTCGCTTTCGCTCAGGGCGAGTGCGACATGTTCCGCCTTCACCGAGATGGCCTTGACGGAGACCGCACGTCTGACCGTGGCTTTGACTTCCTCCGAATTGTAGGGCTTCATGAGATAGGCAAAGGCGCCTCTGGTCAACGAACCGATCGTGTTCTCTTTGACGTCATGCGCGGTGAGGACGATGATCGGCAGCTTCGGATCCAACTGCATCAAGAAATTCAGCACCGACAGCCCGTGGAGGTCCGGGAGCTGCATGTCGAGCAGGGCGGCGCCATACTGGGTTTGTCTCACTTGCTGAATGGCCTCTTCCCCCTTCTCCACGGCATGGACCTGGTACCCCTCATGCTCCAGGAGGTCACCTAAAGCCTCGCGGATGTCCGGATCGTCGTCGACAATCAGGACATGAGTGGAAAAAGTCGTGACGGAATGACTGGTCATGCCAATACCTCTAGGGTGATAGCCCGCCTCGCACGAGACTGTTATCCGTGTCTGCGCCTCCCGACGCCGCTTCTCGAACTCTTACGGTGCGATACCCCGCCTCACTGCATCGTGTGAATCACTCTCAGCCTTGATATGACCCCGATCGAATCCTCCTTGGCCGTCCACCTTTCAATTCCTCCGTCCGCGGCGGGAATGGTTCACCGTGTTGCTTCTCCATTCTGTCCAGGGCTTCCGTGAGGGACTGCTCAATCAGGCCGGCCACCGTGAGGCCAGACGTCCAATAGACGGCGTTTCTGAGCCTATCGAGTAGTTCCGCAGGCAGGGTCACCGTCAGACGTTGTTTGACCTTGTGGGAGGGTCTCTTGGTTTTGTCCGGACTGCGAGAGGCTTCCACCGAGGTTTCTTGTTGAAGGCTCGGCCCGTTGGATTCGCCCCTCTGTTTCCTGGCTCGGCGCAAAAGTTCTTGGCTTGTTGACTCCATGCTTGGTGTCGTCATGGCGTTCACCACCAGCTTTACCCACTCATGCCCACGACGGTGCATTACGCTGCCTTCCGCATCTTTTCTTCATCACCGGCCGATTCCTTCAACACCTGCTCGGAGGAGGCCGCTAGCGGGATGTCAGGCATCCTGGCGTCGGCGATAAGGAGCACCAACATCCCAAACAGCGTGAAACATGCTATGAAGATTCCCCATGCCGTGAGAATTCCCCATGTCATAGTGTTCACCTCCTCTTGCCCAGAATGCGATTTGTCTCTGCTCCCGCTTTCCTCTCACTCTCTTGCTCTTGTTTTCGGCTGTAAATTCTGGTGAATTAGGCGGCGTCACTCTGGTTTTGCCCA
>JACQQM010000174.1 GCA_016207025.1 Nitrospirota bacterium
ACTGACCGGTACGGAGCACGTCATTGTCTCGGGGAAGGACCTGGTCAGCGACGGCACGCCCGTGGAGGCGCACCCGCTCGAACCCGGGCACACACCCCAAGGGAGTGGGTGACCGGGTGCGGAGCGGCGTCAATTGTCACTGGGCACTCCAAAACCGTCGTTCGTATCTCGTGAAGCGTATCTCGTTTCGGACTCGGCCTCTTCACGACGCACCTGTTGACGCTTCACGCTTCACGAGCGACGCTTCACGTAGCCAGCTATGTGGTTAACGCTTCTTGCGCTCAGAAACCGAATCGGCATCCTGATGCTGGCCCTGGCGATGGTGGTGTTGGGCGCCACCTCGCTGGATCGCCTGCCCATTGATCTCTTTCCCAACATCCAGGTGCCGGTCGCCTTCGTCGGCGTCATTTACAAGGGCGCTCCCCCGCTCGACATCGAACAGAGCGTCATCTATCCGATCGAAAAAGCGGTCAGCTCCGCCTCCAACGTGGAGCACGTGGAATCCTTCTCCAAGCATGGGATCGGGGCGGTCCAGATCTGGTTCAATTGGGGCGCCGACATCAACGTCGGACAGATGGAAGTGATGCAGCGCGTCACTCAGATCCTCAACAACCTGCCGCCCGGCATCCTCCAGCCGTTCATCGTCAAATTCGACGTCTCGAACATCCCGGTCGCCTTCGTGACCGTCTCGGGCAGCAACCTGGACGAGCGCGCCCTGTACGACCTGTCGTACAACACCATCGCCCCCCAGATCGAGCAACTGCCGAACGTCGCCGCCGCCACGGTGGAGGGCGGGAAGATTCGCCAGATCAACATCAACCTGGACCCCGCCCTGCTCCACGCGCGCGGGCTCTCGATTTTGGACGTGGTCCGGGCGGTCAAGGCCGCCAACCTCATTCTCCCCTCGGGCGACATCAAGATCGGCAACCTCGATTACAACGTCTTCTCCAACAACCAGTTCAAGACCGTCGAGCCCATCAAGGACGTCATTGTCAAGGTGAATCCGCAGGGGAACCCCGTCCGGGTGCGCGACCTGGGGACCGTCACCGATTCCTCGGACATCCAGACCAACGTCGTGCGGACCGACAGCCAGCGCGCGGTCTACCTGCGCGTGAACAAGCAGCCCACCGCGAACACGGTGGAGGTGGTGGACGCGCTCAGAAAAGCGCTGCCCAAGATGATCGGGATTCCATCCGGCGTCAAACTCGGCGTGTCCTTCGACCAGTCCGTATACATCCGCCAGGCGATCAAGAACCTGGGGGAGCAGGCCCTGCACGGCTCGATCCTGGCGGCGGCCGTGATTCTGGTCTTCCTGCGCAACCTGACCAGCACGCTCATCATCTCCGTGGCGATTCCGCTCTCGATCCTGGTCACCTTCATCCTCCTGTACTTCACCGGGCAGACCTTGAACGTCTTCACCCTGGGCGGCCTGGCGCTGGGGGTGGGCCGGCTCGTGGACGACTCGATCGTCGAGTTGGAAAACATCCAGCGCCACCTCAACACCGGCCAGCCGCGGTGGGAGGCCGTCCTGCAGGCGGCCCGCGAAGTGGCCATGCCGATCTTCGCCTCGACCGTGACCACCGTGGTGGTGTTCCTGCCGATCTTTTTCGTGGTGGGCATCGCAAAGCTGCTGCTGATCCCGCTCACCTTCACGATCGCGTTCGCACTGTTCACGTCCTTTTTCGTCTCGCGCACCATGACCCCCGCGCTCTGCTACAAATTCCTCAAGCCGGAGCGGGAGGCGCTCCGATCCATGCCGGACTGGTGGGTGCGGTTCATGGACTGGAGCCGAGACCGGTACGAGGCGATTGACGAGCGCTACCAGCAGACGCTCTCCTGGGCGCTGGCGCATCGGAAGATCCTGATCGGCGCGATCGTCCTGTTCTTCGCGGGCTCGATGGCGTTGGTGCCGTTGATCGGCTCCGAATTCATCCCGGTGACGGACGAGAGCCAGTTCCGGATCATCGTGCGTGCGCCGGTGGGGCAGCGGGTGGAAAAGACCGAGCAACAAGTCGCGGAAATCGAGCGCGTGATTCGGGAAACCGTCCGGCCGGAAGAACTGGAAACCATCGTCTCCAGCACCGGCGTGCTGGCCTCGGGCCGATCGTCGCTGTTCAACCCCAATACCGGCCCGCACACGTCCATCGTGCAGGTGTATCTGACCTCGCCCGACCGGCGCCGACGCAACCAGATTCAGATCATGAACGAGGTCCGGCCCAAGGTCCTCAAGCTGTTCCCAGGCGTCGCAATGTTCTTCGACCCCGGCGGGCTCGTCAAACGTGTGACCAGCTTCGGCTCGCAGAAGGCGGTGGACGTGGAAATCTACGGGTACGATTTCGAGAAGGCCCGCGGCGTCATCCGGCAGGTGGACGCGATCATGCATCAGACCGCGGGGCTTGCCGATATCGAGGTGAGCCGCGAGGAGAACTATCCCGAGCTGGACATCGAAGTGGACCGCGAGAAAGCCGCCCTGCTGGGCGTCAGTGAGACCGACGTAGCCAATGCCGTCCTGTTCTCCCTGAACGGGAACGGCCAGACCGATCCGATCATTTTTACCGATCCGAATAACGGCAACGAGTACTACATCAGTGCCTGGCTCGCCGAAGAGCACCGCAAGGACCTGAATGATCTGGAGCAGATCCTCCTGACCACCAGGACGGGCGAGCCGGTGCTGCTCAAGAACGTGGCGGCGATCCGGTTCAACTCCGGGCCGGTCAAGATTGACCGGAAGTATTTTCAACGCGTGATTCACATCACGGCCAACCCGGTCAACCGTGATCTGGGTTCCATCGCGGAGGAATTAGATGCGCGGTTTGCGGAGCTGCAACTACCCCCGGGCTTCAGCATCCGGTTGGCCGGTCAGATCCAGCAGCAGCGGGAAACCTTCGAAGGGCTCATCTTCGCCAGCGTGCTGGCGCTGTTGCTGGTGTACATGGTCATGGCGGCCCAATTCAAATCCCTGATCGATCCTTTCATCATCATGTTTGCCATCCCGATGGGATTCCCAGGGGTGCTTTGGATCCTGCTCCTGACCGACACCACGCTCTCCACCACCTCCTTCATGGGCGTCATCATGATGCTGGGCATCGTGGTCTCGAACGGCGTGTTGCTGGTGGACTACACGAACGTGCTGCGGCGACGCGGGAAAGAATTGCACGAGGCGGTGGTGCTGGCGGCCCGCACGCGGTTGCGGCCGATCCTGATGACCTCGCTGGCGACCGTGTTCGGCCTGTTGCCGATGGCGACTGGCCTCGGCACCGGCGGCGAGACCAATGCGCCGCTCGCCCGCGCGGTGGTCGGCGGACTGAGCGTCTCGACCGCCCTGACGCTGTTTCTGATCCCGACGCTCTACACCATGCTGGAGGAGCGGTTCCCCAGAAAGTCGGACCCGGACATGCCCCCGGACAGCGGGAACGGCCTGTCGGAAGTTCCGGAAAGGCAGGGGCGGGGGCAAGAGATTGAACGCGCCGTGACGGCGTAGTTAGTGGACAGAAGGGAAAAGCGTCTTCAGCTGGATCGCCAGCCCCAGGTCGCCGCTTACGCGCAGGCGGCCGGACATGAACACGGAAGGGCCGTCCAGCCGGCCGCTCAGGACGCCGAGACAGTCCTCGCCGGACATGGAGAAGGTCACGTG
>JACQQM010000169.1 GCA_016207025.1 Nitrospirota bacterium
ACCCGTGCCGCGCCAAGGCAACAAAGGGCTGTTCGACGGTGGGTGCTCATGGCAGGCGTCATGTATGGGACGATCGGGCTGGCGCTGGATATTTCAACCGTCGTCCAAGAGCTGACCCATGCGGATGCGCAGCCATCGGCGTTAGGGACCAGCGCGGTCACCGGCTCGGTCAATTTCCTGCTGATCCTGATCGGGGGGCGAGGCTTCTTCGAGGACGGGCCGGCGGTCCGGGCAAAAGGCATGCCTCCAACAGACCTCCCTCCCAGTCCTCCGTCCCCTTCCGCAACGTAATCCGCCGGATGCGCTCGAAGCCGGTCTCGCGAAGCCACCGCGCCGTCTCAGCCGCTCCGTAGGTGTTCCCTTCCTCCGTGAACAGCAGCATCGTGACCGCGAACAGATTGGCCTCCATTGGATACAACCCGTTCCGATCAAGCAGAAAGGCGTCCTGGATCAACAAGCGGCCCTTTGGATGTAAGGCGGCCGCCATCTTGCGGAACAGCGCCTTGTTCTGGGTCGGCGAATAGATGTGCAGGACGTTGGAGTACCAAATGACATCGTACTTGCCGGGTATCGGACGGCTCACGAAGTCGAGCGGCAGATAGGACAACCGCCGCCCGTACTTGAGCGGACCCGCGATCTCGCGCGCGACTTCCAAGGCGGGAGCCCGGTCGCACACGGTCGCCCGGAGCGCGGGATTCCGCGCCAGAAAGGCCAAGGCATAGGTACCGGGGCCGCCGCCCAAGTCCAGCAGCGTCCGGGCTCCCCGCAAGTGCACCTGCGCCGCCACCTTGGGAGCCACCTCGACCGAGCGGTGATGCATCGCCCAGGTGAACTGCCGCCGGTAGACCGGATCGTCGGGGGCCTCATGCTCCACCGGACGGCCCCGCCGGACCGAGGTGGTGAGTTGCGACCAATCCTCCCATTGACCGCGCAGCAGATCCAGGTAAGCGCCTCGATACGCCGGGCTCCGCGCGTTGAGCGCGGTGCGGGCCAGGTTTCCCGCCCGGTATTGGGCACCCTGTTTGTTGAGCAGGCCGGCACATGCGAGATTGCGGCAGAGGATATCCATGCCCCGGACGCTGACGCGAAGCCGTTTCGCGAGCGCCGGAATGGTCCAGGAACGGGCGCCCATGACCGTGAACAGATCGAGATCGAGCGCGGTCAGGAGAATGCGGGGCAGGCGATACGTGAAAATGACGTCCCGGAAGTCATCAAAATTGCGGATCGCGCGGATGCGGACTGCCTGGTTGGGAAGTTCCCGGCTCCGCATTATTTGAACAGCGTCGTAAACTGCCCGGGAGTGAGGGGGGCGCGCCGGGCCACGGCGAGATTGTCCCGCACATGCGCAGCTTGTTTCATGCCGACCAAGGCGGTTCCCATACCCGGCGTGGAGCGGACGAACTGGATCGAGCGCTGGGCGTCCGTGCCGTCACCCAGAACCTCGGTGACCCCGCTCGGCAGTCCCCGGCTGAGCTGGCCCTGGAGGATGGATGCGCTGGACATCACATACACATCCAGCACCTTGGCCGCCTCCAGCAAGCTGACCGCCGAACCGTTCAGGGTTTGGGTTTGCTGGGTGAGCGCTTCCGGCATGCCCAGATTGTACGGCAGTTGGATCACCTTGAAATGGTGGTCCTTGCCGCCCATGTCCTTCGCCACGTTCACCAGCGCCTCCAGCGATAGATGACCGCCGGAACCCGGTCGGCTCCGATACCCGTTCCAGGTCGCGGTACCGTAGCAACGCAGCTTGCCTTCAGCCACCGCCTGCTCGAGCGTTTCGAAGGCGGCGCGCACGCGCGTCATGAACTCATCCCGCGACACCGCGTCAAGCTGGGTTTCTGGATTGTGCAGGTAGTACACGTCGAGGCAGGCAAGTCCGAGGTTCGTCAAGCTCGCGTCCAACTGATGCCGCAGATAGGCGGGCGTCATACAGTGACAATCCGCCACCACGTCGGTCGTCTTGATGATGCCGGGCATGACGAAGGTCTGTTGGAGATATGCGTAGGTGTCGCGCGGCGGGGCGCCGTCGTACGGGATGAACCCGCCCTTCGTGGCAATCAGCACCTCATCGCGCCGCACGACGCCATCCCGGACCAGCTCGCTCAAGGCCTGCCCGATCACCCGCTCGCTTCGCTGGCAGCGATAGTTGATCGCGCTGTCAAACACATTGCAGCCGGCCGCGACCGCCTGCTTGACCGCCTCCAGGTAGAGCGAGTCCGTCCTGGCGTCATGCCCGCCCAGATACGTGCCCAGTCCGATGGAGGACAGCGCCAGCCCCCCGAGGCCGCCGCGGAAATGTTCCTCATGTGCCGTCCCCGCCGCCACCATGCGGTCACGATAGCGCCGAGTTCCCTCGACCGTCGCGTAGCCTTCGATGCCCATGTGGGTCGTCTTTCGTGAAGCGTCGCTCGTGAAGCGTCAGAATTCCGGCTGCAGAGTTCCGCCCCAGGCACACCTGTTTGACGCTTCACGCTTCACATTGGTTTGAATTGCTGCCGGCACCAGCGGACCGCCTTCATGACTTCATCCAGCTTCTGGAAATCCACCGGCCGGTGGAACGTGACCGCCACGTACTCATCGGTCATTTCCGTATTTTCCTCAAACCCAGCACCCAGGAGCGTCTTGCGGACTTTCGAGACTGCGGGCTGCAAATAATATTTCGCCTGCTTGGCCAGCTCATCCGTGCCCAGGTCCTCCGGCGTCCCGTCGGACAGCAGGCTCTTGATATCTTCCATGTCCATGCCGGTCTGGCAGATCATGCGCCCGTCCGGGGTGATCTCCAGCAGCCACCCTTCCGTTCCCAGCGGCAGCGCCAGCGCGCCGCCCGGTTCCAGCTCGTAGAACTCTGGCTCGCTCTGGCACAGGCGCGAGCGGGTACTCTCCCAGGAAGGGGTCGTAGTCGGCGCATCACTCATACACGCGTCTCCGCGGGAATCTCCCGTTACCGTGAACGGCTGGGATCACCAGCTGCCAGGCGGGCTCGCAAGGCTTCCAAGCGCCTGGTGTTTTCTTGCAGTTTGGGCAACCGGTATTTCCGGTCCATTTGCACCACCTGCTCGAGCAACTCGGCGGCTTCCCTGAGTTGGCCGAGCTCTTCATGGCACAGGCTCATCACGTATCGCGCTCCCCCGGCCCGTAACTCGTCCCGCGCGCGCTCGGCGATGGCCTGGCTCGTCCGGCAGCAGGCCAGGGCTTCGTCATACTTTTTCTGGGCTCCGTAGGTGCGAGCCATCATGCGCCAGGCGTCGGCCATGCCACCCTGATTATCGAGCCGGCGCATCAGCGCCAGCGACTGCTCGTAGTAGCGCATGGCCCCTTCATAGCGGCCGGTTTCCCGATCCACCAAACCGAGGTCCGAAAACAGCACCGCCAGGCCCAACACATCGCCGGAGCGCTCCATGAGATCCTGCGCTTCCAGGTAGTACGCCCTGGCACGGTCCCATTCCCCAGCGTCGGCGCGGAGATTGCCCAGGTTGGCAAGCGTCGTCCCGATGCCACGCTCGTCGCCCAGGATTTTTTGCAGTTCCAGCACCTCCTGGTAGTAGCTCTGCGCCTGCTCGCGCCGGCCGCTCACGGCGCAGATATTGCCCAGGTTCCCCAGTGTTGCCGCCAGCGCCCGACGGTCCCCGCTCAACCGGTCGTGCTCGAGCGCCTTCGCGTAGCAGACGTACGCCTCGGTGTAATGGCCGCGCGAAAAATACTCGTTGCCCTGGCGATTGAGCTGTTCGGACTGCGTGTCGAGCATGGGTGTCAGGATCAGGCCTGCGGGAAGTCAGTGTTCCAGTGCGCGCAAGACCGCCTCCTTGGCGCCGGCCAGGATCGAGGTCCCGTCACCCACCAGAAATGCGTCGAAGTTGTAATTGAGAAGCCGCCGCAGGCCGTCGCGCGCCTTGGCCACGTCTGCGTACTTCTCGGCGGGGAGCATGGTCAGGGCTCCGGGCGGTTTCCCGATCAGCGCATCCCCCACGATCATGATGCCCTTGCCCCGCTGGAGGAAGAAGCCGGATTCTCCGGGAGCCTTCTGGTCCTTCAGATGGACGACCCAAATGCCGCCGGGGAGCAATTCCCCATCTTGATAAGTCTTGTCGGCCTTGATTGTCATCTGGGACGCGTCGGCTTCCGGGACCATCACCTTGCAGCGGAACTCGGCTTGGCAGGTCGCGGCTTCCCGCTCGTGGTCGCGGTTCGTGATCAGGATGTAATCCACCTGGCCGCTGCGGTGGATCTGGGCCACGTCGTCGGGCGCCATCGGAGGCGGATCGATCAGCACCCGATGCTCGTTCCCGATCAGGAACAGCCCGTTGAAGTCAAGCTGCTTCTCCTGCGAGAACCACGACCACTGCCAGATTTCAGGAAAAAGTTGCTTCATAACGTGCTGACCGCGTCCTTCACAACTTTGGTGACCTTCGCGCGAATGTCGGCTTCATTGGGAAGATCAATGATGTCATCCTCGGGAACCGTGATGAATTTCCGGTTGGCACCCTTGGTCAGCGAGATCAGAAACATGCTGTTGGAGGGCGTGACCGGAATCACCACCTGCACCGCCGAATCAATCCCACGGACCAGCTCAAGAAACTTCTGTTTGCACGCTTCCAGTTCGTCCATAAGTTTTCCCTTTTCCCACCCCACTTGCTGGCGAGTGAGAGTTATCTGCACAGTGGCGGCGGGCTATCTCCAAATGCGCGCAACGCCAGTCTTCACATTGATCTACTCGAACTCGCCAGCAGCTTCTCCACTTCCTGCAGAATCACATCGGGGCCGGCCAGGTCCATGTTGCCGACGCGCTGCCACCGGATCACGCCGTCCCGGTCAATGATATACACGTTCGGGATGAACCGGCCGCCGCCGTACAGCTTGTCGGTGATTTTGTTCGGGTCAATCAGGTATGGATAGGTCACTTTGACTGGAAACGTCGCCAGGAACTCCATGACCGCCTTCTTTGAATTCCCTGCGGAATTCACCCCCACGACCGCGACATCCTTGCCCCGGGTCGCCTCGTACACCTTTTGGAGATTCGTGCCCTGCATCAGGCATGGCTCACAGATGTGGAACAAGCCGAGCACGACCACCTTCCCTTTCAAGCTTGCCAGCGAGACCGTCTCACCGGTGATCGCAGTCAAGGTAAAGACGGGCGCTGGCTCACCGGTCTTAAAGAAGCTTTTGGCCGACACGGTCCCCGCCAGGACGGCAAAGACGAGCGGCAATACGATTATCAGGATGGTCCGTTTCATCGTGGCCTCCTTCCAACACAACAACCGGAGCTATCCTAGCATGGGGAAAATTTCAGAGGCAACAGGAGAAGGACGAGGCGCAAGATCTGGAGATGAGGCTGGCAGATCAAGAACGGTGGGAAGACGGCGGTTCAAAAAGCCCGAGCTGCAGTTCCTCGGCCTTCGTGAACGGGATGGGGTAGTGCTCTGTGAAACAGGCGTTACAATACTGGTCGGGGTTGCCCGGGGAGGCCTTGAGCATGCCCTCCAGGCTCAAGTAGGCCAGGCTGTCGGCCGTGATGTACTTCCTGATCTCCTGGATCGTGTGGCTCGAGCCGATCAGCTCTTTCTTGGTGGGCGTGTCGATGCCGTAGAAGCAGGGCGAGACGATCGGGGGCGAACTGATCCGCATGTGGACCTCCTTCGCGCCCGCATGCCGGATCATCTTCACGATCTTCCGGCTGGTGGTCCCCCGCACGATCGAATCATCCACCACGACGACGCGCTTGCCATCCAGCACCTCGGGCACCGCGTTCAGCTTGATCTTGACCCCGAAGTGGCGGATGGACTGTTCCGGCTCGATAAAAGTCCGTCCGACGTAATGGTTGCGAATCAGTCCGGTCTCGAACGGAATTCCGGAGCCTTCCGAAAAGCCGAGCGCCGCGGGAACCCCCGAATCCGGAACCGGGATCACGACATCCGCATCCACCGGGGCTTCCCTAGCCAATTGGCGGCCCAGCGCCTTGCGCGTCTTGTACACCGTGTTCGCCCCAAAGATCTTGCTGTCCGGCCTGGAAAAGTACACGTATTCAAACACGCACATCGCCGGCCTGGCCTTCACGAACGGCCGGTACCTGCTCACGCCGGCCTGATTCAGCACCACCAGCTCGCCGGGCTCGATCTCCCGGGCATATTCGGCCCCGATCAGGTCGAAGGCGCAGGTCTCGGAGGCCACCAGCCAACTGTCTTTCATGCGTCCCAGGCAGAGCGGGCGGAATCCGTAGGGATCCCGGGCCGCGATCACGCCCTCGTCCGTCAGCAGCACCACCGAGAAGGCGCCCCGCACTTGGTTCAGCGCGTCAATGACCCGGGCCAGCAGCGTGTCCCCGCGGGAATGCGCGATCAAGTGGATGATCACCTCGCTGTCGGTCGAGGACTGGAAGATCGCCCCGTAGGCTTCCAGCTCGTTCCGCAGCATCGTCGCGTTGATCAGATTGCCGTTGTGCGCGAGCGCCAGGTTCCCGAACGCGAAATTGACGGTCAGCGGTTGCACGTTTTTCAGATTCGTGTCGCCGGCGGTCGAATAGCGGTTGTGCCCGATGGCCATGTGGCCGGGCAGCCGCTTGAGCACTGGCTTGGTATAGATGTCGGCCACCAGCCCCATGGCTTTTTCCAGGAAGAAATGCTCCCCGTCCGAGGACACGATGCCGGAGCCTTCCTGCCCCCGGTGCTGCAGGGCATACAATCCGAGGTAGGTCAGGTTGGCCGCCTCTTTGTGGCCGTAGATCCCGAACACCGCGCACTCGTCGTGGAATTTGTCCGGTGTGATCAGGTGCATCCCTGCGCCTCAGGCG
>JACQQM010000019.1 GCA_016207025.1 Nitrospirota bacterium
GTTCCCCGGGCGCTGGCGTCCAGGAATACCAAGGGCCTCATCAAACTGGTGGCAGAGGAAGGGACCGGTCGTCTGCTGGGCGCGCATGTTCTAGCCGCGGAGGCCGGCGAAGTGATCCAGGAAGCGACTCTAGCAATCCGATTTGGGCTCACTGTGCAAGACATTGCCGGAACGTTTCACCCTTACTTAACGATGGTCGAAGGATTGAAACTGGCCGCACTCACCTTCAACAAGGATGTCAGCAAGCTGTCGTGCTGCGCCGCATAGTGGGATGGGATCATGAGAAAGCAACTAGGTCAGGAGGAGTGAGATGTCGGACTGTGGATGGATGCCCATGATGGGACTGGGTCTGCTGTTTGTGGTGCTGTTCTGGGCGCTTGCGATCACCGGCGTCGTCTACCTGGTCAAATGGCTGACGGGGCAGGGTATATTCGGCCGACCAGAATCGAGCCTGGACATCCTCAAGAAACGGTATGCTCGCGGTGAGATCAGCAAGCAAGAATTTGACGTAATGAAGCAAGATCTGCAGGCATAAGTTCTGCTTACCCTGCTGCAGAGAACACTCTCTTTCCTGAACCGGGAGGTCATAGACTATGCGGCGCACGATCAGCGGTCTTCTGGCTATTGCCCTTCTCACTCTGTTCACAGGAAGCTTCGTCGGGGCGCAACAAGCCGCGCCATCGCGTATCCTGATCCACATGAAAACCTCGCTGGCCCTCGATGACGCTCAGATTTGCGCGGTCCCCAATGTCGCATGGGGGGCGATCAAGGCCGGCCACAAGGTGACGATCCTGGTGGACGCCAGCGCGGTCACGTCGGTGACGAAGGGTTTCGGCTGGTTTCGCAAGCTTATCGGCTCTGAGACCACGGCCCTAGACCGGGCCGCCCTTCCGGACCGGGAGCGCAAAAGTCTCTCGGAGCAGATGGGCGTGACGTTGGAGCAGGTACCCCAGGATTACGGCGAGTATTTTGCCTTCCTTAAGAAGATGGGCGTGGAAATCTACGGCAACCGGACCATGATGCTCCTCTACAACATTGATCCGGCCCGAGTGGCCTCTGCGGTGACGCCCATTCCTTTGGAACGGATGGTGCAACTGTTTGCTTCGGCGGATAAAATCGTTGTGTACTAAGCCATGGGGTACCTGCACAGATCCTTCGCGTTGCTCATCCTTTGGTCCCTCCTCCTGGCCGGACCGTCGCCTGTTGGTGCCGGCCAGCCAGGGCCGGCGACACACGACATCATGATCCGGGTCGATGGCGCATCCTGTCCCTTCTGCGCCTTTGGGTTGGAGAAACGGTTGGGCCGGATCGAAGGCGTGACGGGCGTCCGGATCGAAATGAAGGAGGGGAAGGCCATCGTGACCGTGAAAAAAGGCGCCACTGTTTCGAAGCACGCGCTCCGCCAAGCGATCGAGGAGGCAGGGTTCACTCCGCGCGAAATCATTGCTCCCCCAGAAGTATTCTCTAAGGATGCTGCCCCCTGAGGTATGGCCGGAGACCTCCCGGGTATGCCGAAGGAGCCGATCTTTTTCAACCGGAGTATTGTCGCCGGCCTGTGGCTGGTTCTCTTGCTCGGCAGCGATCGCTCGCAATCCGAGGCCGGCCCCATCACGTTCAATACTGCCCTCCCGGTCGCCAAGAACCAGTTGATCTTCCGTGAGCAATTCGTCCTTTCCAGGGCGACCGACGATCCCGGCTCCATGGGCCGGGATTTCCGGGTCCTGGCTCTTCCGACGGTGTTGGCCTATGGGGTAACCGGGGATCTCACCCTCTTCGGCATTCTGCCCTACCTAGAGAAAACGCTGGACCTCTCCACGGCCGCTGGCCGACAGCGCCGCACAACTTCCGGCCTGGGGGATCTAACCCTGCTGGGCCGGTATACGCTATATGCTCTGGATCGGTTGGGGGAGACTCGCCGATTGGCGCCGTTCATCGGGCTTGAGTTCCCGACTGGGGCGAGTAACGAGCGGGATGCCTTTGGTCGCCTGCCGCCTTCACTTCAATTGGGATCAGGCTCGTGGGATCCTGTCTGGGGCATGATCTTCACGTGGCAGACCTTCGACTGGGAATTCGATTCGGCGGCTCAGTACCAACGGAATACTTCGGCCCACGATGTTCGATTGGGAGACGAAGCCCGGCTGGACCTGTCGTTTCAGTACCGTCTGTGGCCACCCACGCTTGGGGAAGGGGTTCCCGCCTTTCTCTACGGGGTCTTAGAGAGTAATGTCATTTGGACCGACAAGACCACGATCGCTGGCTCGAGGGATCCCAACTCCGGCGGCACCACCTGGTTTCTGGATCCCGGCATTCAGTTTGTGACCAAACGTTGGATCCTTGAAGCGAGCGTACAGATCCCGGTGGTGCAGGATCTCAATGGGTTGGCCCTGAAAGACGACTACACGGTCCGAGCAGGGTTTCGTGTGAGTTTTTAGCAGAACGCTCGGAGGGTGCATGAAGTGCAAAAGCGGGATGATTGGGCTGGTGCTCATACTGGCTGTGGGGGCTTCGCTCACTGTCACGGGGGTTTGTTCCGTGAAGGGAAGTCAGTCCGATGTCAAGCCGGAGTTCGTCTCCGCCTCGGGCGGTCAAGTGGAGGGAACGGAACACCTTGCTCTCCCGTTCGATGTGGCTGTGGACGGGGAAGGGTTTGTGTATGTCACGGATTCGGGGAACCATCGCGTCAACAAGTTCACGCGGGACGGCAAGTTTGTCCTTGGGTGGGGGAGCGAAGGCGCAGGTTCCGGGCAGTTCGAAAAACCAACAGGAATTGCCGTCGGCTCTGACAGCACGGTCTATGTCTCGGACTACTTCGCGGACACTATTCAACAGTTCACCGCGGAGGGGCGATTCCTTCACAGTTGGGGGAAATCAGGGATAGAGCCTGGGGCCTTCGATTCTCCGGCCGGCCTGGCCGTCGGTCCGGACGGAGCCGTCTACGTAGTGGATGAATACAATTTTAGAATACAAAAATTCATCGGAAACGGTGAGTTCCTGGAATCTTGGGGTAAGCGAGGAAAGGTCCACCCTGTCCTCTCGGCTCTCAATTTTTTGTTTCCTGAAGGCCATGAAGGCCAGTTCTCCTATCCCGCCCGTGTGGCGGTGGGGCCGGATCATCTGATCTATGTGGCCGATTCCTACAATAATCGGGTGCAGGTGTTTAGGCCGGACGGCACCTTTGTCCGGAAATGGGGCGGGCTCGGCCTCTGGTGCGGGCGTTTCCGGGTGGCTTCCGCTATCGCGTTTGACGGCGGCGGTCGGGTTTATGTTGCGGATTTTTACAATAACCGGATCCAGATCTTCTCCCCACAGGGAGACTATCTTGGACAGTGGGGGGCATCGGGCAGTCAACCCGGACAGTTCGACGGCCCGACCGGTCTGGCAATCAGCCAGGCCGGAGATATTTATGTCGTGGACTTTCACAATCATCGAGTCCAGCGATTTCGGCACTGAGCCGCTTGGAAATGGCCAAGGGCGGAGCTATTCGAGCGCCAGGCGAAAGAAAACGGGCGCCTGCAGAGAAATGGAAAGGAGTACACCATGGCAGCAAGGACCTTTGACCTTGTAGTGATCGGGACCGGATCTGCCGCGGCAACAGTGGCCTCCCAATGCCGTTCTGCGGGGTGGCAAGTGGCCGTTGTCGACTCGCGGCCCTTTGGCGGCACCTGTGCCCTGCGCGGCTGTGATCCCAAAAAGGTGTTGGTTGGGGCGGCGGAGGTGATCGACTGGACTCGCCGGATGGCCGGTAAGGGCATTCGAACGGAGTCACTCAAGCTCGATTGGCCCGACCTGATGCGCTTTAAGCGATCCTTTACTCAGCCCGTTCCGAGGCAAAGGGAGGAGCGGTTCTCCAAGGCCGGAATCGCCGCGTACCATGGCCGGGCCCATTTTGTCGGACCGCGAGCCGTTCAAGTGGACAAGGATGTGCTTGAAGCTCGATACGTGTTGGTGGCAACCGGGGCCAGGCCGGTGAAATTACAAATACCGGGAGAAGAGCGTCTGACCACGAGCGATCAATTCCTCGAACTGGAGGAATTGCCGCACGCCATTCTCTTTATCGGCGGCGGCTACATTTCGTTCGAATTCGCACATGTCGCCGCGCGCGCCGGAGCGGAGGTGACTATTTTGCATCGCGGCAACCGGCCTCTGGCCCGTTTCGACCCAGATCTTGTGGACCGGTTAGTGGAATATACCCACGGCCTTGGGGTGGATGTTCAGCTTCAAACCGAAGTCAAAGAGGTCGATCGCGCTGCCGACGGCTTGGTTGTCCGTGCGTCGAGTTCCGGTAAGTCACGCCTGTTCAAGACAAGCATGGCGGTCCATGGCGCCGGCCGGGTGCCGGAAATCGATGACCTAGATCTGGATGCGGCGGGCATCCGATATGATCTCAAGCGCGGTGTCGAGGTGAATGAATATTTGCAGAGCGTCTCGAACCCGGCAGTCTATGCCGCGGGCGATGCGGCGGCGAGCGGAGGAGCCCCATTAACTCCGGTTGCGGCCCATGAAGGAGAAATTGTTGCGTCCAATCTCCTGAACGGCAATCATCGGAAACCCGACTATCAGGTGGTGCCGAGCGTGGTCTTTACGGTGCCGCCGCTGGCCTCGGTGGGACTTTCAGAACAGGGCGCGCGAGAGCAAGGGCTCCAGTTTCGCACGCATTATGAGAACACCTCAGGCTGGTATTCGTCGCGTCGCGTCGGTCAGGCCTGTTCCGGATTCAAGGTCCTGGTCGAGGAAGCAAGCAGCCGAATCCTGGGCGCTCACTTGCTGGGTCCCCACGCCGAAGAAGTCATCAATCTCTTTGCCCTGGCCATCCGAAAGGAAATGACCGGGAAGGATCTGGCAGAGATGATGTATGCTTATCCGACGCATGCCTCGGACCTTTGGTACATGGTCGGACAATAGGATCCCGTCCCCAAGTGGCTGCCCCTAAATTTCTTAGAGCCAGGAGGGCTAGTGTAGTGTCCCAGAAGTTCGTCGCACTGATCATGGGGAACAGCCCCCTCACTCCAACCCTCTCCCCCGCTGGGGGAGAGGAGACGGTGAGGGGGAGCGCTGCCGGACTTTTTCAAGCTACTTGCGGGACACTACACTAGAATGTAATGACCTGATAACCCTGAGAAACCAGCTTTTTGAAGCTCGGGTGGCCGTCATATTCACCCAGCAGGGTAATGCCACAGGAGCTGACCCCCTCCTTGACCCCGAATGCATCCGCACAGTAGCTACAGGCACCAGAGATGCGGTCCTTTATCGCCTCCAACAGGGGCGTTGACTTTCCTGCAATGGGAAGGTTTACAATCACTTAAAAATTACGGGAAAACGACGATGGAAAGGCGCCTGAGAATCTCTGAGGTGGCCAAACTCACTGGCCTGAATCCCAAGGCCATCCGGTACTACGAAGCCATCAAGCTCATTCCACCTCCAACACGCACAGCGGTAGCTCATGGGATGGGATACCGGCTGTATTCCGAGGAAGATCTTCGCCGGTTGACGTTCGTCAAGCAGGCCAAGCTGCTGGATCTGTCTTTGAGTGAAATCCGAGAGCTCATTACTGCTGCGGAGGAAGGGTGTTGCACATCGATAAATCCGAAAGTCGGACTGTTAATTGGCTTGAAATTGGGCGAGATTGACAAGCGGATTTCCGAGCTTCAGGCGCTTCGAACGAATTTGACACGGCTTCAGCAACAATTCAGTCAAAGTTTGGTAAAGCCTGAGGTGCGGGAACGCGGGCCCGTTGTCTTTAATATCCCTTGTCGAGATGACACTTGTGAGAATTCCAAACCCTGAGGTCGGGGCGCTATTTCTGCAGCTCAGTCATCAAAGGATGGGGAAGGGAGGTGACAGCAGATGACAAAAACGCGCACCCTCTTTATTCTGCTCGCGCTGCTGGGATGTCTTGCTATGCTGACCGGGTTTTTTGACCTGCTGAGAACCAGCTACGCCTTCGCTGAACAGCTTGTCAGCGATGAGCGGCTTCAAGCCATTGAGGTCGTCCACAAACAGAATATCGGACAACTTCACAGCCTGCATCACGAAATGCGAGCGTCCCAAAAGCAGTTGACCAGAGGCCGAAACGATCAAGAAGCTACACGACAATTGGCAATCCAGCTCCGGGCAGTGACCAAGGCCTTGGACACAATAGCGGCGACAGAGAAAGACCACCCCCAATGGGCCGTCAGTTGGAGTGAGCGGCATGCCCGACTGGTGCTGCTCACTCAAGAGATGGAGGCCCTTCTCATGGGAGCAAGCAGCCGAGACGGCAACCGGTCGGTCGATGAACTCGGTAAGAAGCTTCAGGAAATGAAAAAGATCCTGGATATCTGGTGAAAAGGACGCAGCCCAGGTCTGGCCCAGGTGTACTTGGCACCGGGCCACGTGAGGGACGTCCTGGGTCTAGCCTGCGCAATTCATTTCCTGGGCGTTGCCGGCATGCTGGTTTGCACTCCAAATAGCTGAAGGCCTTTGAGGAACCCATGCGACGCCTTCTCATGCTTTTCATCGCGATCTGGTGGCATGGCCCCTTCGACCCGGTAGGCCCCAATCATGTCCAAGGTCGTATTCATATCCAGTAACGCATGAGCCACATCGGCGTGGAATGATGCCGGGTCTTTATGCTCCGGCATCGCCACCTTAACCCCGAACAGCTCTAGGCCATGTCTGAACCCATGCGCTGCCTTCTCATGCTTCGCATCGCGGTCTGGGGGCATCGCGTCTTGAGCCCGGTAGGCCTCAATCAGATCTAAAGTTGTGTTCATCTCCAGCAGAGCGTGCGCCACATCGGCATGAAACTTCGCCCGGTCAGCATGCTCCGGCATGGCGACTTTGACCCCGAACAGCTCGAGGGCATGCCGATAGCCATGGGCGGCTTTTTCATGCTTCGCATCGCGGTCGGGGGGCATGGCTCCCTGGGCCCGGTAAGCCTCTATAAGGTCCAGGGTGGTGTTCATCTCCAACAACGCATGCGCCACGTCGGCATGGAACTTCGCCCGCTCTGGATGCTCCTGAGCTTGCGCAGGCAGCGTGAGACCAGCATCGCAAACCCCTACGGCAATAATCATGGCAAAAGCGACAACTTTCCTCTTCATGGTATTTCCCTCCTTGCTGTGGGAGTTTGTCGAAGTTGCGCTTCGGAAGCTGACGGCCCATGACATATGAGGGCCGGCCTTTATGAGCACCTGTACGGTGTCCTCCAACTGGAAGGTCAAGAGCTTTTATGATGGCTCTTCAAAAAATCTTTCTTGACCTTCCAGTTACGGGAGGCTGTAGAGGATTTGTAAAGGGGGGGTGCCGCTTCACAGTGTGTCTTGGCATCAGGCTTTCTCCTGAAGCGTTAGACCCAGGAGGGATCTGCCATGGCTGAGGTGACAAATTGGCAGGAGACCAGTCGGCAACAAGAAGAGGGGCAGGAGCCGAAAATGATTCGCTCGGAAGGTGGCTGTTGCCTCCCTGTCTTCGCAGAATGCGGCCCGAATACCTGTGGGCTCCCGCTCGCCGCTGAGGGCGAACAAGAGCCAGTCCGAAGCCAACCTATGTTGCGGAACAAGGTGGTGAAATTGACGCCTGCTGGGGCCCAGCGACTCTTCAACGGAGAGGACGATGAGATCTATTCGCGGGAGGATCTCATGGAGATGCAGCCAGACGGCGGTCTCAAGGTAACCGGGTCTTGTACCGGAACCGTATGGCTGGTGCAGAAGGATGAGATTGCAGCGATAATAGATGCGTAGCAGTGTCGAGCGCCAACTCGAAGCAGGCTGCTTACAATCACGCCCGATGCATCGTCTTCCGGATGGGGAATGCTGTTGCGAGGCAGGAGGGAAAAGCGATGTCAAACAAGTGGAGAGTGATCGGCATGGGGTCGGTGCTAGTGATGGCTCTGGGGCTTGGCATGGGCTGCAAGATGCTCGGCCTGGCGCCCCGCACGCAAGCTGATGTGAAAGCGTTTGCCAAAACTCTTCAAGGGCTGAATGAGGATATGCGGACGACCCTTCACAAGATCCGCGAACAGCAGAGCGTGGAGGCGAACACGGAGTTACTGCACGATCAATTGCACCTGATGCGAGACATCCTCCACCTGGTGGATAAAGAGAAGCGAGAGGACCCCGCGTTTAAAACGCTCCATGACCTGAATCATGAGATGAGGGACCGCTGGCACGAGATCAAAAAAGGGCGTGACCGTGAAGCCAACCTGGGAAAGCTGCATGACCAACTGCATCAGATGAAACAGGTTCTGGAAGGGATGTCTAAGCCCTGATGCCGTGCCCGCCTGGCGTTTCGATCAAGCAAATAGGCCCCCTCCGCTCTACGCTGCGTAAATAGCCTTGCAGGCAACCGTGGGATGAGCTGCTCCACAGGGTCGATCCGTCTGGGGTGGCCTCTGCGGTGACTCCCATCCCCTTGGAACGGATGGTGTAACTGTTTGATTCGGCGGACCGCCTCATCGTGCACTAGTGTCTCGGGCAGGCCTCCGGTGGGCAGGTCAGCACAAAGTGGTTGAGCAGCGCATGGCGCTCGTAGGCGAGCAGATACAAGTGGAGCTTAGACGGATCATCGGCATCCCAATGCAGGAGCGGTCCGTCGACACCAACGGCGTGGTGGTCGATCCAACGATCCTGCGCGTCCAGGTGAAATCCGTAATAAGGGCGATCCCGCGGGGAGTTGGCCAGAACTTCCTCGTAGGACTCGAAGAAGCTCGGATTCCCGATTCCCATTGGAACCTGCCATCCTCGTTCATACTGATCCGGAGACGTGGTGGGGAGAGCTTGGAGGTCAAGGCCGCCAAAGATTAGCCGGTTAGGCTCACCCGTATGGCTATCTTTGAAGGCCAGCTCGAGCTCGAACAGCAACTGTGGACCGACCGGTATACGAACCTGGCGGAGCACTGCACCCGTGAATTCCGCAAGGTAGTGCAGCTCCGTGTCACGCGGGTGCGAGACGGAGTAGCGACCAGGTGGAATGAAGCTCGCGAACTGGACCGGCTGGGCATACCAGTCGCGATAGGTATAGATCGGCGGGGCGAGAATGTTCTTGCGCTTGAATCGTTGCTCGCCTCGTGCTAAAGGGTGTTCCTCCCAGCGAGCGCCGGCGTTGACGGTCCACTCCTGCTCAACGGTCCGTAGCCGGTCCAGCTGGATCGGCGTGCCGGACGGATCCGTCCAGTGCTCGAGCGACCACCAATAGTCCCAGTAGGATAAGCCGTTCACCCGTTCGAAGAGCTGTTTGTAGAGCCCCAGCGGGAAGGTGAACCAAGTGTGCTCATACAGCCGCTCCTCCCCATCCTCGACGGTGAACAGCAACAGCTCCCAGAGCCCTGCGTTCAGGCAATTGCGGGCGAGATCCACGCGGGTAAGCCCTCGACGTTCGAATCCGTCCCCGCCATCATGAATCCGGACGTACACGGAGTTGCTCCGAAAGCTCACCTGCTGCCGGTTCCACTCCCGATCAATGAGTCCTACCCTGGTAAGGTCCCGGTCCGATCTTACCCAGGGGGGCACAGCCGCCACGAAATGGGCAAGGTCAACCTCGGGTAACTCGATGGCGGTCGCGCGGTCGGAAGCCGGTTCGATAAGAAACCGAAACCGGGTCTCCCCAATCTGCTGGATTCTCAGGCTCCAGTGCGGGTAATTCCCGAAGACGGTGCTTCGGTCTTCAGGATCCTCGGGATAGTCCGCGTTGCTATAGGCCCTTAGCGTGACGGATTGGTCTGGTGTATCGTCATAGCGCGACTGAAACCACGCGGTGCTACAGAAAACCGAGACAGTTAGCAGCGCAAAGGCTGCTAGGCTGAAATATCCCCTCCGGTTCAAGAACTTTCTCTTGGGTTTCATCTGGTTGCTATCCCGAGTGCCTTGGATA
>JACQQM010000015.1 GCA_016207025.1 Nitrospirota bacterium
CCACGCGACGCCCAGCGCGAGCGCCGTATTGGCCAGTGTGGCCAGAAAGTACACCATCACCGGTTTCCACCCCACTTTTGTGAACTCCCCGAAGGCCAGCTCCAACCCGATGCACACGAAGGCCGCGGTCAGGAACCAGTTGCGCAGCGGAACGATGGCGGTCTTGACCTGGTCAGGCGTGATGATGCCCAGCGTGGCGACCAGCGAGGCCACTAGGAAACCCAGGACAAACTTCGGGAAGCGCGTCCAGATGTCTCTGGGGTGAGGCTTCCGGTCCGGTTGGCGTTCGATCACCAGCACCCAATACAACGCCAGGAAGAACGCGGCAAAGCCGATCAAGGCGTTCTGTGACAGCTTCACGACGGAGGCCACCTGCATGGCGGCTTCGCTGTGAATTGCGCCGGCTCCCACCACGGCCGCCGTGGTGTCGATGTTCCCGCCGATCCACGCCCCCGCAACATCAGGAGTTAGTCCCATCGCCTTCGCCGCGTACGGCTGAATCAGCATCAAGGGCAGCGCGAAGACAATCACCAGCGTCGCGACGTATACCAGGTGTTCCTTCTTGGCCAACACCGCGCCGGCAGCCGCGATCGCCGCCGAGACGCCGCAGATGGACACCGACGCCGCCATCAGCGCGCGCAGCTTCGATTCCAACCCGAACCAGCCCGAGAGGTACCAGGTGAAAAAGAAGACCGCGGTCACGACCACGACGGCCTGAACCACCCCTTTGGCCCCGATCCGCAGGATGTCTGCGAAATTGATCGTGGCGCCCATCAGGACCAGCCCGGTTTTAAGGAAGAACTCGGTCCGGAAGGCGGCGCTGAGCCGCTCGCGCACGCCGGTCGCGCTGATGGCCAAATTGCCCGCAAGGCCGAGGCTCACCGCCCAGAGCGGGTACTCCAGCAGCTCCCGCCCGAGCCAGACCTTGCTCGCGTGCGTCACCCGGTTCGCCAGGAGCGCCAGCGCAAGGACGAGCAGAAACGACAGGACGGTCGGAATCGGGCCGACCGTGCCAGCGCCTCCATAAGGCCGAGCGTCGCGGGCCTCGCTTGACATCTAAACGCTCGCTTCGCTGTCCATCGAAAAGTTCGCTTCGCTTACCAGGGCACCTGCCCGACCAGCCGCACCATGACCAGGCCGACCAGGCTCAGTCCCACAATGACGGCCAACCAGTCCTCGTTCATCTCACACCAACAAATCAAATGATGAATGCTGAACGATGGGTGCAGAATGCAGAACGTGGCGCGCGTTGTCAATATCGCTTTTCAACTCGCTCGATCCTGCGTTGATCGCGTCAAGAACGACGTCGCGTTGACTTGCCGTAGGGTGGACAGTATAGTGCCTCCAATCCGGCGTCGCGCGGTGGATTCGCGCGATGATGCCGGATGGCGAGAACAATGATTCGCGGCATTAAGGGCGTCAAGGACATTCTTCCCGAGGAAGCCGCCCGCTGGCAGACGATTGAGGGGGCGGCCCGCCGGCTCTCCCACCTCTATGGCTACCAGGAAATTCGGGTCCCTGTTTTTGAGGTGACCGAGCTGTTCGCGCGAAGCATCGGGGCGAACACGGACATCGTGGAGAAGGAAATGTATACCTTCCCGGACCGCGACGGGAAGTCTCTCACGCTCCGGCCAGAGGCCACCGCCGGGGTGGTCCGGGCCTACATCGAACACGCTCTCGGCTCCTCCCCCACCGCTCAGAAATTTTATTACCTGGGACCGATGTTCCGCCACGAGCGCCCCCAAGCCGGGCGGCTGCGCCAATTCCACCAATTCGGGGTCGAGGCGTTCGGCAGTGATAGCCCGCGAGTTGACGTCGAGGTCATCGCGCTCTTGTGGAGT
Source organism: Nitrospirota bacterium (assembly GCA_016207025.1). Lineage (GTDB taxonomy): Bacteria > Nitrospirota > Nitrospiria > Nitrospirales > Nitrospiraceae > JACQQM01. Next base: position 1,842 of record JACQQM010000015.1, read on the forward strand.
TTTCTGTCCGACCTGGGCCTCCCGGACCTCACCCTGGAAATCAACAGCCTGGGCGACGCGGCCGACAGGCCGGCCTATAAGGCCGTGTTGCTGGATTTTCTCAAGCATCGGGAAGAGAAGCTGTGCGAGAATTGTCGCCGCCGGATGGGGACCAATCCGCTCCGCGTGCTGGACTGCAAGACGCCATCGTGCAAAGCGGCAACAGAAGACGCCCCTCGGCTCACCGAACATCTCTCGCCGAGTTCCCGCCAGCACTTCCAGGAGGTCCTTTCAGGGCTGGAAACCCTCGGCATCCCATACATGCTGAATCCCAGGCTCGTGCGCGGGTTGGACTACTACACCCTGACGGCGTTCGAAGTGACGTCGCGACACTTGGGCGCCCAGAACGCGGTGGGGGCCGGGGGCCGATACGACGGCCTCGTGGAGGCCTTGGGCGGTCCGACGACCCCCGCAATCGGCTTTGCGGTAGGCCTCGAGCGGGTGGCCCTCATGCTGCCCGCGACGGCCGTCGTGCCGCCTCCGAAGTTAGTGTACGTGGCGGCCTTCGGCGCAAAGGGGATGCCGATCGGAACACGGATCCTCCACGAGCTGAGGATGCTGGGGGTGTGCGCCGACACGGATTACCGTGCTTCGACCTTGAAGGGTCACCTGCGGCAAGCCGACCGTCTTGGCGCCACGTTCGTGGTGATCATCGGCGATGACGAAGCGGCAAAGGGCCAGCTCCTCATCCGCAACATGCACACGAAAAAGCAGGAAGAGTTGCCTCTTTCAACCACCGCTCGGAACCTTGCCTCGCGCCTCAAGACGAGTTAACTTGGGGCGGATTTTCCTATTGACATTTCCAATGAAAAAAGAGTAAGTTATTCACAACATGCGATCAATTGTAAGCTATTGATTTAGTTATACTTTATCTTCTTCGTTGTCTTGTGAATTTCCATGGAAAAGAAGAAGCTTGGCATTCTGCTGTCTACCCCGCCGTCACACCCCAATGTGACGACCGTTGCGCGGCTCTGTCAGGAGGCTCTCAAGTCCGATGTTGATGTGTATTTGTACCTGATTGACGAGGGGGTACTGAACCTGCGTGACGGTCGGCTCTTGCAGCTTTCGGCTTCCGGAGCGAAGTTTTTTGTCTGCGCGTACGGCTGCCAACGTCATGGTGTTCCCACCGACGGTCTCGATAAAGATGTGACGCTCTGCGGCTTGGTGGTCCTCTCCAACATGGTCAATGGCTGTGATCGGTTTGTCGCGTTTAACTGACCCGGATCCTGTCGGAGGTCCATGTCCCCCAGTGTTGCGGTGGTGATCCGCGAGGACCCAACGAAAACGCCTCGTGCCGTAGAAGCTCTTCGCATCGCTCTTGGCCTCAGTACCGGTGGAAACCCCCTGACGGTTATCCTGCTCGAACAGGCTCCCCTCCTCCTTGCCGAGGAGCAGGAAAACATCTTGGACGGAGAGATCCTTGAGAAGCATCTTCCTGTCCTAAAAGAGTTAAGGGTGCCGTTCGTCGTTCCGCTCGGCTCGGGCTCCAAGCTGTCTCTCAACCCCGGCCTCGAGGTCCGTGAGGCGTCGTCACAAGATATCGCATCCCTGATTGCGAGGACGGATCGTGTCTTGGCATTCTAACTTAGGATCTACGTTGAGCAGGGTTCTTTACATTCTCAGCAAAGGTCCAAGTCAGCTTCTCCAGGATTTACTCCTGGAGAATGCGCCTCCCGACGAGGATATCTCCGTCATTCTCATTCAAGATAGTGTGTCCATGAGCCGTGTTCCGTCATCTCATGTTTTTGTTCTTTCGGAAGACGCTGTGTCCCGTAATGTGACCCCGTCATTTCCAACTATCTCGTATCATGACATGTTGCGTATGATCTTTGAGGCTGATCGTGTAATTGCTCTTTGACAGGAGTTTTTCCTCTACTCTCACTTTACAGCCTAAAGTAAGAGAATCGTCGGAGCCGGAACTAGGAATCGTAGTGGGTGTGGAAAGTGTGTGTAGCGGAAAGGGTTATGTTTAACAACGACTCCTCTGGTTGTTAGGGGTGTGGAGGTTGACTGATAACCGTCTGATAGTCGGTGCACGGAACACAGATAAGCTGTGGATGCCATAGGCACGTGCCAGGATGAATAGAAGACGTGCCCGTGATGAGGGTTCGAGAGGTGGAAGAAGAACCCCGCTTCTGTGGATCATAAGCCTTTGACATAAAAAGGTATTTTTATCCACAGTTGTTAATAAGGTTGTGTACAAGTGGAGGCTGCTCCGTATGGGAGTAAATACGGTTTGGGAGGAAGCGCTGACATACATCGAAGCCAAGGTTCCCAAACAAGTATTCGATACGTGGTTCATCCCTGTGCATCTGCAGGGTATGGACGACACGTCCGCGCGCATTGAGGTCCCGAACAAGTTTTTCGGCGAGTGGTTGGGACAGCATTATGGGAGCCTCCTTGCGGAGGCCTTGGCGGCCGCTCGCGGCGGGTCCGGGGTTGACATCTCATTCGTAACGGGCGGGAAAGGTGAAGGCCGTGCCGCGACGCTGCCCCCCGCGCCGACAAGCCGAAACGTCCTGCCCAGTCGGTCGAGAAGGAACATACACCTGAATCCGAAGTACACGTTCAAGAGCTTCGTGGTCGGCGCCAGCAATCAGTTCGCGCATGCGGCGAGCATGGCCGTTGCGGAAGCCCCGGCCCAGGCCTACAACCCGCTCTTCATTTACGGCGGTGTGGGGTTGGGAAAGACTCACCTGCTGAACGCTATCGGCAACCACGTCGCGGAGCGGTCGGATCTGCGGATTGCTTATGTGACCACCGAGCAGTTCACGAACGAGGTGATCAACTCCATACGCTACGACAAGATGATCGAGTTGCGGAAGCGCTACCGCAATATCGACATGCTGCTGATCGACGATATCCAGTTCCTGGCCGGGAAGGAGCGAACCCAGGAGGAATTCTTTCACACGTTCAACACGCTCTACGAAGCCCGCAAGCAGATCGTGCTGTCCAGCGACCGCTTCCCCAAGGACATGCCGGACATCGAAGAGCGGCTTCGCTCGCGGTTCGAGTGGGGCCTGATCGCGGACTTGCAGCCGCCGGATGTGGAGACGCGTATCGCCATTCTCAGGAAGAAGTCCGACGACGAGGGCATCGGGCTACCGGAGGAGGTCGTCCAGTTCCTGGCCGCGAACATGAAAAGCAATATCCGGGAGCTGGAAGGCTCCTTGGTCCGACTCGGTGCCTACTCGTCCCTGACCGGGCAGGCCATTACGATGGACATGGCCAAGAACGTGCTCCGGGACATCATCGGCGAAAAAAAGAAGATCGTCACGATGGACGACATTGAGGAAGCGGTGGCCGCGCGCTTTCACGTCAAAATCTCCGAGCTGAAGTCCCGACGCCGAAGCAAGACCCTGGTCCATCCGAGACAGATCGCGATGTACCTGAGCCGGGAGCTGACCAACGCGTCATTTCCGGAGATCGGACGCCACTTCGGCGGGAAAGATCACACCACGATCATTCACGCCTGCAAGCAGATTGCGAAGGCCAGGGAGACCGACAGCGCCCTGAAGGCCTCACTGGAGAGCCTGAAGAGCCAGATCACGAAAGGGTAACGGGCCGGGGTGTCCATTGCTTCCCAGATTGCAATGGGCCTAGGGAGATAACCCGATGAAGCTACGAATCGCGCGCGAAGAGCTGTTAACCGGGCTGCAGAGGGTCCAGGGCGTCGTGGAGAAGCGGAACACCATGCCCATCCTCTCTAACATCCTTCTGGAAGCCAAGTCAGACGGGGTGGACATCATCGCGACCGACTTGGAAATCGGCATGCGCGGGCTGTACAAGGCATCGGTACGGGAGCCGGGCTCGGTCACGTTGTCCGCGCGCAAGCTGTATGAAATCCTGAAAGAGCTGCAGGAGGGCGAGATCGAGCTCACCGTGGGCGAGAACAACTGGGCGACGATTCAGGCCGGGAAGAGCCAGTTCAAGATCGTCGGCCTGCCGAGCAGTGATTACCCCGCCTTGCCGGCGATTGAACGGGAGGGTCTGACACCCCTCGCAGGGGCGGGATTGCTGCAGTTGATCCGCAAGACGCTCTTTGCGGTAGGGGACAACGACGCCCGGTACATCCTGAACGGGCTGCTGATCACCCTCACCGCCTCCGACAAGAAAACATCTTTACGGCTGGTCGGGACCGACGGCCATCGCTTGGCCGTGGCCGAGCAGGAGATCGGCGCGGCCGGCAACAAAGAGACGCCGCGGGAGATCAAGGCGATCATTCCCAAGAAGGCGGCCCACGAGATGCAGCGCCTGCTCGAGGAAGGCGACGGCGAACCGCTGATCGGGTTTACGAAGAATTTGATGATCTTCCGCAAGAGCGGCCTGTTGCTCACGTCCCGGCTGATGGAAGGCAATTACCCCAACTACCAGCAGGTGATTCCCAAGGCGCACGACAAGCCGGTGCTGGTGGCTCGGGTCGAGCTGGAAGGCGCGCTCCGTCGCGTCTCGGTGCTGTCGAGGGACAAAACGAACGCCGTGAAAATCACCCTGTCGTCCGGGCACATGACGCTGTTCTCCAGCAACCCGGACTTCGGCGAAGCGACGGAAGAACTGCCGGCGCGCTATACAGGCGAGACGCTGACCACCGGCTTCAATGCGCGGTACCTGTTGGACGTGCTGGGCGTGATGGACGGAGAGTCGGTCTCCATGCAGATGGAAACCCCGCTCAGCCCCTGCTTGATCCGCGAGCCGGACAAAGCCGGCTTCACGTGCGTGGTGATGCCGATCAAGGTGTAGGCGAGAGGCGCGGGGCTAGAGGCAAGGGGAAGTTCCGAATCACCCCTCGCCTCGTGCCTCTGGCCTCTAGCCGGACGAAGTAGGAGGCGGATGGCGACCAAAGACATAAGCGCCAAGGTCCAAGAGGCCGAGTGGCCCGACCAGACAGGAACGGGCGGCTACAGCCCGGACCAGATCAAGGTCCTGGAAGGACTTGACGCGGTCCGCAAGCGCCCCGCCATGTACATCGGCAGTACCGGCCCGGACGGGCTCCATCACCTGGTGTACGAGGCGGTGGACAACAGCGTCGACGAGCACATGGCCGGGTTTGGTGAGACGATCGAGGTCACGATCCACATTGACGGGAGCGTCACGGTCGTGGACAACGGCCGCGGCATCCCGACGGGCATGCACTCCACCCAGAAGAAGTCCGCGGCCGAAGTCGCTTTGACCATGCTCCACGCCGGCGGGAAGTTCGAAGAGGGGGCCTACACGGTCTCCGGAGGCCTGCACGGGGTGGGCATCTCGGTCGTCAACGCGCTGTCGGAGTGGCTGGAGCTGGAGATCTGGCAGGACGGCCAGGTCTTTGAGCAGCGGTACGAGCGTGGGAAACCCACCGCGCCCCTGAAGGTCACCGGCAAGACCAAGAAGCGCGGGACCATGATCACGTTCAAGCCGGACGACCAGGTCTTCGAGTCGCTCGATTTCAGCTTTGACGTGCTCGCCCAGCGCCTGCGTGAGCTGGCCTTCTTGAACAAGGGACTGGCCATCACGCTCAAGGACGAGCGCAAGGAGAAGGAGCAGGTCTTCCGCTACAAGGGCGGGATCGTCTCGTTCGTCGAGCACCTGAACGAGGCCAAGACGCCGCTGCATAAGCCGATCCTCATCGAGGTCGAAAAGAGCGACATGATCCTGGAGGTGGCGCTCCAGTACAACGACGGCTACGCCGAGAACCTCTTCTCCTTTGCCAACAACATCAACACGCGGGATGGCGGCACCCATCTGGTCGGCTTCAAGGCGGCGCTCACGCGGACCATCAACACCTACGCGTACGCCAACGACCTGCTTAAGAAGGATGCGGAGTCACTGACCGGCGACGATGTGCGGGAAGGGCTGACGGCGGTCGTCAGCGTCAAGCTACGGAATCCGCAGTTCGAGGGCCAGACCAAGGCCAAGCTCGGGAACAGCGAGGTGAAAGGGATCGTCGAGGCGGCGGTCAATGAGGCCCTGGGCGCCTACTTCGAGGAGAACCCCCCGATCGCCCGCAGGATCGTCGGGAAGGCCGTGGAAGCGGCCCGGGCCCGCGAGGCGGCCCGGAAGGCGAAGGAACTGATCCGGCGCAAGAGCGCGCTCGATGGGAGCTCGCTCCCAGGCAAGCTTGCCGACTGTTCCGAAAAGGATCCGGCGCACAGCGAGTTGTACATCGTGGAGGGCGACTCGGCCGGCGGGTCAGCCAAGCAAGGGCGGGACCGGAAGTTCCAGGCCATCCTGCCGCTCAAGGGCAAGATCCTCAACGTGGAGAAGGCGCGGTTCGACAAGATGCTCTCCAGCGAGGAGATCCGGACGTTGATCATGGCCCTCGGGACCGGCATCGGCCGGGTGCGCGAAGATGCCGAGAAGGGCAAGGACGACAAGGAGGCGTTCGACATCGCCCGCGCCCGGTACCACAAGATCATCCTCATGACCGACGCCGACGTGGACGGGAGCCACATCCGGACGCTGCTCTTGACCTTCTTCTTCCGCCAGATGTCCGAACTGATTGAACGCGGGTATGTCTATATCGCACAGCCGCCGCTGTTCAAGGTGAAGAAAGGGAAGGCGGAGCGCTATCTCAAGGACGAGGCCGCCCTCAACGAGTATCTGTCGGACCTGGCCGTCGAGGAAGTCGAGGTCTACGTCGAGAGCGCGCAGGCTTACGTGACCGGCCGGCGGCTGCTGCCCATCCTGAAGAAGCTGATCGCCTTCGAGGGTCTCCTGGCCCGCTTCGGCAAGAAACAGCGCGAGGGCGGCATCCTGCGCGCGTTCGTAGATGAGCCCGGGTTGGACCGGGATCTGCTGAAGAATGCGACCGCGCTGAAGAAGATCGTCGCCAGCGCAAAGAAGACCCTGGCGATCGCCTATCCCAAGGCCGCCATCACGCTCGACATCGCCGAGGATGAGGAGCACCAGTCCAACAAGGTCGTCTGCAAGGTCCAGACGAACGGGATGGCGCATGGCCTGGAGATCACCCACGAGTTGGTCGGCTCGGCCGACTTTCGCGAGCTCCAGAAGTTGGCCCCCTCCGCCATCGGATTGGGGCGTCCTCCGTACAAGATCAAGGCGAAAGGAGCGGAATCGGAGCATCCGGGCACGGCCGAGTTGGTCCGCGCGATCCTGGAGGTCGGCAAGCAAGGGCTGAGCATCCAACGCTACAAAGGCTTAGGCGAGATGAACCCCACGCAACTCTGGGAAACCACCATGAACCCGGAGACCCGCACACTCCTCCAGGTCAAGCTTGAGGACATTGCCGGAGTGGACGACATCTTTTCGATCCTGATGGGCGATGAGGTGGAGCCGCGGCGCGACTTCATCCAGCAGCACGCTCTGGAAGTGCGCAACCTGGACGTGTAACCAGAATGGTTAATGGCCGATGGCCGATGGCTAATGAAGAGGCGCCGTCGCCGCTTCGTCAATCTTCATCAACCATGAACCATTAACCATCAGCCATTCTTTGGAGAGAAGCATGCCGGTAGATGAACGTTTAATCCAGATCGCCATCGAGGACGAGATGCGCTCGTCCTACCTCGATTACGCCATGAGCGTGATCGTGGGACGCGCGCTTCCTGACGTCCGGGACGGGCTCAAGCCGGTCCACCGGCGCATCCTCTTCGGCATGAACGAAATGGGCCTGGTCCACAACCGGGCCTACCGCAAGTCGGCCAAGATCGTCGGCGAGATCATGGGGAACTACCATCCGCACGGCGATACGGCGATCTACGACACCCTGGTCCGGATGGCGCAGGACTTCAACATGCGCTATCCGCTGGTGGATGGCCAAGGCAATTACGGATCGGTGGACGGCGACCCGCCGGCCGCTATGCGGTACACCGAGGCGCGGCTGACGAAGCTGGCCGAGGAGATGCTCGCGGACATCGACAAGGAGACCGTTGATTTCGGCCCGAACTACGACGAGTCCCGCACCGAGCCCTTGGTCCTCCCCGCCAAGGTCCCGAATCTCCTGGTCAACGGCGCCGGCGGAATCGCCGTCGGCTACGCCACGAACATCCCGACCCACAACCTGGCCGAGGTGGTGGACGGGCTGATGCTGCTGCTCGACAACACGGACGTGACGATTGACCAGCTCATGAAGAAGATCCCCGGCCCCGATTTCCCCACCGCCGGGTTCATCTACGGCAAGCAAGGCATCAAGGACGCCTATCACACCGGTCGCGGGCTCCTGACGCTCCGGGCCAAGGCAGTCATCGAAACCGATGAGCGGACCGAGCGGGACCGGATCGTCGTGACTGAGATTCCGTACCAGGTGAACAAGGCGCGGCTGATCGAGAAGATCGCGGAGCTGATCCAGGACAAAAGGATCGACGGCATCTCGGATCTCCGGGACGAGTCGGACCGGGACGGCTTCCGCATCGTGATCGAGCTCAAGAAGGGCGAGATCCCGCTCGTGGTGCTCAACAATCTCTACAAGCACACGCAGCTCCAGACTACCTTCGGGGTCATCATGCTGGCCCTGGTCCACAACCGCCCGGAGATCCTGAACCTCAAGCAGATCCTGGAGGCCTTCATTGAGCACCGGCGCGAGGTCGTGATCCGGCGGACGGCCTACGAGCTCCGCAAGGCCGAGGAGCGGGCCCACATCCTCGAAGGCCTCAAGATCGCGCTCGATCACCTGGACGCGGTGATCACGCTGATCCGTCGCGCGCAATCCCCGGACGTGGCACGCGGCGGCCTGATGCGGCAGTTCCGCCTGACCGAGATCCAGGCCAACGCGATTCTGGACATGAAGCTGCAGCGGCTGACTCAGCTCGAGCGCAACAAGCTGATCGAGGAGTACAAGGAGACGCTCAAAAAGATGGAATACTTGCGGTCCGTCCTGGCCAGCGAAGCGCTGGTCCGCAAGCTCATCAAGGACGAGCTGCTGGCCCTCAAGGAGGAGTACAAGGACGAGCGGCGGACGCAGATCGTGGCGGAAGAGGCGGAGATCAACATCGAGGACCTGATCGCCCAGGAAGAAGTCGTGGTCACGATCTCCCACGCCGGGTACATCAAGCGCAATCCCGTGTCCCTCTACCGGGCGCAGCGGCGCGGCGGGAAGGGCAAGATCGGGATGGGCATCAAGGAGGAGGACTTCGTCGAGACCCTCTTCACGGCCTCGACGCACGACTACCTCCTGTTCTGCACGGACGCCGGCAAGGTCTACTGGCTGAAGGTGCACGAGATCCCGGAGGCCGGGCGGGCCGCCAAGGGCAAGGCCCTGGTCAACCTGCTGGCCCTGGCCAGCGACGAGAAGGTGACGGCCACCCTGCCCGTCAAGGAGTTCCGCGAGGACCGCTTCGTCGTGATGGCGACGCGGCAGGGCGTGATCAAGAAGACGGAGCTCTCGGCCTACGGCAACCCGCGCCAGGGCGGGATCATCGCGCTGTCGCTGGACGAGGGGGACAAACTGATCGGGGTGCAGATCACGGACGGACAGCGGGAAATCTTGCTGGGCACGCGGCAGGGCATCGTGATCCGCTTCAAGGAAGACGAAGTCCGACCGATGGGCCGCACTGCCCACGGCGTGCGCGGCATTACGCTGGAGGAAGGCAACGAGGTGATCGGGATGGAGACCATTACCCCGGATTCCACCACCTCGATCCTGACCATCACCGAGGGCGGCTATGGCAAGCGGACGCCCGTGACCGAGTATCGCGTGCAGGGGCGGGCCGGCAAGGGCATCATCAGCGTCAAAACCACGGAGCGCAACGGGCTGGCGGTGGGCTTCTTGCAGGTGCGCGACGAGGATGAGATCATGATCATGGCGGCCAAAGGCAAGATCCTCCGTTGCCGAGTGGACGATCTCCGCGAGATCGGGCGGAACACGCAAGGCGTCCGCATCCTCGACCTGGAGGATGCCGATGATCGGGTCGTGGGCGTGGCCAGATTGGCCGAGAGCGCCGAGCGAGACGAAGGGCCATCCGGAAACGGGGACGTGGGTTCGCCGGAAGACAACGGCGGCAACGGCGGGTAAGAGACGTTCCCTCCCCTCCGATCAGCGCTGACTAACCCCGCTCCTCCTCTTGTTCATTTCTTCGACGGCTGTCCCCGATTCGCTCGATTCGAAGAATCCGTCCGGGACGTCAGCGCGGTCGCCATCACCTCAGTGAGGCGCGAGCGCAACTCGGGGTCCGCGACGGCAGCGGCATGGACTGCCGCCTGCGCGACCGCTTCGGGCAAGGGCTCCGTTTCTTCATTTTTGCCATTTGCGTTTTGCCTTTTGCCTTCGGGCGCTTCGCCCGTGACCTCCCCCACGCGCAGCACGATGTCCGAGACGATCTGGCTCCCCGCTGCCGCATTGATGGTCTCGAGCAGCGTCGGTTTCAGAAAGGTAAGCTGCTGGAGCCACACCGAGTTGTCCACGATCAGGTAGAGTTTCTTGAACCGGATCTGGTCCGGGCGCGTGTGCGCGGCGATGGGCTCGCCCGCAATCTCGGGCCAGCGTCGGCGGAGTTGGTGTTCCAGCAGTTTCGTCTCCATCCCATAGCGGTGCGCGATGCCGCTGAGGATCGAGGAGACCGAGGCGAAGAAGGAGCCGGCGCGCATGGCAGCATCCTACTCCAAAATTCCCTCCCCTGGTAGGGGGAGGGGAAGGCGGGGGTGCGACAAGTGGTCAAGAGGGGGGTGTAGCCTCGCTCGACGACGGGCGGGCAGCTCCGCGGCTCGTCTCGATGCGGCAATGTCTCATTGCTTCTCGTGTCTAACTGTTGGCCGCTCGCCTCATCGGACCATCGGAACGGCTTCGCGGCACCCGGGACGGTCCCTCATGTCTTCCTCCCCGCAGAGACGAGCCCGCTCCGTGCCCATCCCGTCCGCCCGAGGCCAGGAGGTTATGAGTAGGCCGCTGCTCCGTGCGGGCGACGCGTTACCTCGATCCTGCAAGCTGTGGCCCTCTACCTCGCCCCCGCGGGGAGAGGGAAGGGGTGAGGACTTGTCAATGTCCTTAAGAGCCCGCCGTTGCCGACACACACTGGTCAGCATAATCCCCTTATGGCTGTGGTTGATTAAAGGAAATGAATGGGTTCGCGGGAATGATGAAACAGGGAAGGATCGGGTCAGATACGGGATCAGGTCTTGCAATCACGCGCCTGCTGTTCGGGAGCCGTTGAGCGGGACTCAAACGGCATGGGGTAACACATCCCGCTCGATGCGGCTGCCTGACTCCCGCATAGCGATCTTGAGGTCGTAGCTCGTTTGCAGGTTGAGCCAAAACTGCGGCGTGGTGCCGAAGTAGCGCGCGAGGCGGAGGGCCGTGTCCGGCGTAATCGCGCGCCGTTCACGCACGATGTCATTGATCCGCGGTGCGGGCACGCGCAGCGCCGTCGCGAGGGCGTTTGCAGAAAGCCCGAGGGGCTCCATGAATTCCTCGCGAAGCACTTCGCCGGGATGAATCGGACGCATCTTGTTCATAACTGCCTCCGGTCAGTGGTAATCCGCTATCTCCACGTCAGCCGGGCCGGTGTCGGTCCATACGAAGCACACACGCCAGTGGACGTTGATGCGGATGCTCCATTGGCCTTTCCGGTCCCCCTTGAGTGCTTCCAGGCGATTGCCGTGCGGCGCGACCAGGTCCTTCAGGTCCACCGCATCGTCGAGCATTTGCGGCTTACGAGTGGCGACGCGGGCGATGTGAGCGAAACGCGTGGTCCGCTTGCCGTGGTACAGGGCTTCGGTGTCGGCACACTTAAATGATCGGATCACTCGGTTAAGGATACAACGCGTCGCGTTAAATGGCAAGCGGTAAATCACGACCAAGTGGCTTCCAGCGTGGGCAGTGGCTCCACCACCTTCCTGCTAGGGCGATCGCTTCCCCCGAAGGTCTTTCCCCCCGCGCTCCTGTGCGGGGCTCCGTGCTATAGTGGCGGATGATGGGAAAAGAAAAGGACAGCGGTGAGAAAGTCGTGGCGACCAACCGCAAGGCCTACCACGACTATCACATCGAGGAAAAGCTGGAGGCCGGCCTCGTGCTGAAGGGCACCGAGGTCAAGTCCATGCGCGAGGGGCACGTCAATCTCAGAGACAGTTACGCCAGCGTGGACCAAGGCGAGGTGGTGCTCCACAACTGCCACATCAGCCCGTACAGCCACGGGAACATCATGAATCACGATCCCCTCCGGCCGCGCAAGCTCCTGCTCCACCGCAAGGAGATCAACAAGCTGCTGGGGAAGACCCAGCAAAAGGGGCTCACGCTCGTGCCGCTCCGGATCTACTTCAGCCCCCGCGGCCACGCCAAGGTGGAGATCGCGCTGGCCCACGGCAAGAAGCAGTATGACCGCCGGGAGGCGATCAAAGACCGCGAAGCTGGCCGTGAGGTAGAGCGGGCGATGAAGGATAGGCGAGAACGAAGCGCTCGCCCTTAAGACTTCTTTCCCCTCAAATCAGCCCCTTGACAAATATACTAACTAGTACTATTCTGACAGAAACAATTGGTTGGGTGGGCCGCGTCCGGACAATGGTTCAATGAAAGGAGTCACGGCCAGACGCGGAGGCTTCGACCGGTTGCGAATGACGGGGTGATCAGCGACGAGGTGCTGCGCGCTGCGGCTCGGCATCGGCGAGCAGCACGCAAATCGGAGGAGGGAAAGGGCCAATGGAGAGGGCATCCATGCTCCACGGTGACGAACACGATGAACGGGGCGGGCAACACGCTCATCATGCCATGCCCGGCACGACCGATTCGCTCAACCGCCTGGCGTTTTCCGCCACGGTCCACTGCCTCACCGGTTGTGCGATCGGGGAGGTGTTGGGGCTGGTCATAGGAGTTGCGTGTGGCCTGGGGAACGTCGCCTCGGTGCTCCTTGCTGTCGCCCTCGCCTTTCTCTTCGGTTACTCGCTGACCCTGCGTCCGCTCCTTGCCGGCGGCGTCGCGTTCCGGACCGCGCTGGGCCTTGCCTTCGCTTCAGACACGCTTTCGATCGCTGTGATGGAGATCGTGGACAACGCGGTGGTGCTGGCCATTCCCGGCGCCCTGGAGGCTGGCCTCTCGGACATGCTGTTCTGGACAAGTCTCGCGCTGTCCCTCGTGGCCGCCTTCATCGTGGCGTTTCCGATGAACCGCTGGCTCATCAGCCGGGGCCGTGGGCATGCCCTGGTCCATGCGCATCATCAGGCGATGGGGTAGCGAAAAGGCTGAGGGAAGGTCTGTTCCGGACCGTGATCGTGCATGGAGAGGTCAGAAACAAGAAGCGGCGTCAGGAACCTGATCAGCACGCGTGAGAAAGGAGACGTGACCATGGCTGTCCAGGTCTATGGGGCCAATCATGTGGCGATCGAGGTGGATGACGCCCAAAAGGCCGTGAAGTTCTATTCGGATGTGTTCGGGCTGAAAATGCTCCGGGGCGGCGAAGGCGCGGCGTGGTGTAAGCTCGGCGAGCATCAGTTCATGGCGATCCTCGCGGTGAAGAAGCTGCAGCCGGATCGCGCGAAGCATTTCGGCCTTATCGTGCGCGATGAGAGGCAGATCAACGAGGTGCGGAAGAAAATTACCAAGAAATATGGACTGAAACTGGAGCCCGGCTTCCGCTGCGATTTCCGCGACCCGTGGGGCAACCGCATCCAGGTCGGGGATCTCCACGACGAGTCGCTGGTCTGGCTACTCCCCTACAGCGAGGTGCAACAGGCCGGCATCACGTTCGAGAAGTGACGCCTCTCCGGCTCGGGTACGCGCGCCCTTCGCGAACACGGTGCTGTAATAGCTCATGAACTTGTCCCACAAGTCCTTGTTGCCCTTCCCCATGTCCGCGAATTTCCCCAGGTCGTGGGGGTGGTAGTAGGTCTCCATGTGATGGCTCCTTTGCAATGATGAATGCGGATTGCTGAATGCTGAACGGAAGACGCTTCCAGTCATCACTCAGCATTCATCACTCATCGTTCAGCGCGTCAGGCGGTGCCTGGTTTATCCGGCTCGGTCTCGGACAGGATCTCGGCAAAGCGGGTCCCCACAATGTTCGTGACCTTGGCCATCAGGTCCGAGATCTCTTTCCATTCAGCCGGGAGCAGGTCGTGCTTGATCTGGGGGTGAAGCGCCCATTGGGCGCTGACTTTCTGCCCCTCCCGGGTGACCACCACCTTGAGCAGTTCGACGTCCCGTGCTGCTTCAGGCTCGCCGTTGCCTAGCTTTCCTGAGTCGCTGGGCGGCGTGCCGGGCGGGGGAGTCTGCGTCGCCATGGCTATTCTCCTCGTTGAAGAAACAAGGCTTCCATCATACCGCATCTGCCTGTTCAGTGAACAGGTCGCACGGAGCTGCCCCCCGGTTCTCCCAACGCGGGCGTGCCTTGTATCGTAGAGAACGGTACGTCATACTATGGCCCCATGAACGACGAGAATCAGCCGCCTTCCGTGGATTCACTGGTCGAGCAATATCGGACCCTCCTGGAGGTGTCCGAATCCATTGCGTCGCACCGCGACCTCGGCGCGCTGTTCCGCGATCTCGCCAGGCGACTGCCTGCTGTCGTTCGGTTCGAATACATTGCGCTCATTCTGCACGATCCCGAGCGGAACGTCATGAAAACCCATACGTTAGGTACTTCAGAAGGTGAAAGCATCCCTCCCGGTTTTGAGTTGCCAATCGAGGAGTCAGCGGGAGGCTGGGTGTTCGCGAACCAACGACCCTTGGTAGTTCCCTGTCTTGCCCGAGAGACGCGTTTTCCGAAGGTCCACGCTCTAATTGAAAAGATAGGAGTCCAATCCTATTGTCTGCTCCCGCTGACGACTGCAGTGAGGCGGTTAGGGGCGATGGGATTCGGAAGCCTGACTCCATGCGCGTTCGGCGATCCAGAGCTGGAATTCCTGCAACAGGTGGCCAAGCAGGTTGCCGTGGCGGTCGACGACGTGCTGAACGATGAGCGGGCGCAAACGGCGCTGCAGCAACTGACGCACGAACGGGACCGCGTGCGCCTTCTGCTGGATGTGAACAACGCGGTGGTCTCCCATCTGGATTTTCGGGACGTGTTTGCGGCCACAACGGCCTGCCTCCGCCGGGTGCTGCCGAATGACTATACCAGCCTCGCCTTGCATGAGCCCGAGCGCGACCGGTTCCGCATGTACGCCCTGGATTTTCCTTCGAGCAAGGGCCTACTGCATGAAGGGATGGAGGGGCCGGTTGAGGGAACGCCTGCGGGGGTGGCGCTGCGCTCGGGCAAGTCTCAACTGTTCGGCGAGACCGACCTTCGGAATTTCTCGTCGGAGTTTGTAAAGCTTCTCCTCGCCGAGGGGATCAAATCCGTCTGCTGCGTCCCGCTACGATCGCACAACCGGCTTCTGGGGACGCTGAACATCGCCAGCCTGCGTTCCGGTGCCTTTGCCCAGGACGACGTGGACTTGCTGACTCAGGTGGCCAACCAGATCGCAATTGCGGTGGAGAACGGGCTGGCCTATCGGCATATTGCCGAGCTGAAAGACAAGCTGGCGAAGGAAAAGCTGTATCTCGAGGAAGAGATTCGTACCGAGTTCAACTTCGAGGAGATTGTGGGTGACAGCCCTGCGCTCAAGCAGGTCTTGAAGCAAGTCGAGATCGTTGCCTCCACCGGTTCTACGGTTCTCATCCTGGGCGAAACCGGAACGGGGAAGGAACTCCTTGCCCGCGCCATTCATAACCGCAGTGAACGGCGCGGGAGGACCTTTGTGAAAATGAACTGCGCGGCCATTCCCACCGGCCTGCTGGAGAGCGAGCTGTTCGGCCATGAGAAGGGGGCCTTTACCGGCGCCATCGCGCAAAAGATCGGCCGCTTCGAATTGGCTGACGGCGGGACCTTGTTCTTGGACGAAGTCGGCGATATTCCGCTCGAGCTGCAGTCGAAGCTCCTGCGGGTGTTGCAGGAACAGGAATTTGAACGGCTGGGCAGCACGAAGACGATCCGGGTTGATATCCGGCTCCTGGCCGCCACCAACCGTGATCTTGCCCAGATGGTCGCCGACAAGCAGTTTCGCAGCGATCTCTACTACCGCCTGAACGTGTTTCCGATCGTCAGTCCACCCCTCCGCGAGCGCCAGGAAGACATCCCGCTGCTGGTCCGCTACTTCGCGCAGAAGTTTGCCAGGCGGATGAACAGGCACATCGAAACCATTCCAACCGAAACGATGACCGCCTTGTCCCGGTATCACTGGCCTGGCAACGTCCGCGAGCTTGAGAATCTGATCGAGCGTGCGGTCATTCTCTCTCAAGGGACCGACCTGCACGTCCCTCTCGCTGAATTGAAGGCAGCGGCGAGGGAAGGGACTCAGCCTGTCACCACACTCGAAGCGGCAGAGCGGGAACACATCGTGCGCGCGCTCCAGGCGGTCAAGTGGGTGATCGGCGGTCCCTCCGGCGCCGCGGCGAAACTTGGCATGAAACGGACGACCCTCCAGTCCAAGATGCAGAAGCTCGGCATCGCCCGCCCGCAATAGCGCCCATCCTCACTTTACCTTTCTACCTTTGCCCTCTGACTTGCGTCGCGCCGTCGCGGCGCGTGCCGAGCCGTCGGCGCGAGCCGACATCTCGGCGCGGGTCCGCCGACACGCCCCCGATCTGCACGAGATAGCCGCCGCTGCGACACCAGGGAAATCGCCGACTTGCACTGCGAGGAGGCTGGGCCTTGAGATGGAATGATTCTTGATAAGACTGTTCTAGTGAGAACGACAACGAAAGCTGGGCGAGCCGGTCCCGGCGTGCGGCGAGGAAGGAAGGCAGCGATGGCCATGGGAATCAGCGTTCGAGTAGCAATGGGCATGGAAACACAGGCTCGGAAATGGGCCCGCGTTCTCGCGACGGACCGGTGCCCACGTTGCGGGGGTTTGATGGTGGCCGAACAGTGCTTCGATTTCTGGGATGACACGGGTCAGCTCGAGTTTCCCGCCTGGCGTTGCGTGCAATGCGGCGAGCTGGTCGATCCGATCATCGTGATGAACCGGTGCCGCCCGAATGGCCTCGGCACGAACGCCGGGGGTGCAACGCTGCTGGAGGTGGAGGAAAGGAGCTGATCCCATGCCCTGGTTGGTTGTGTTGATGCCTTTATATGCATTCCCCATAGTGCTGCTGCTCATCCTGCTCACGATGGACCGGCTGCAGTGGAAATCAGGGTCGAGAACGAGTCCAGAACGACAAGGGAGACTCGCTACTTTTTCGAGCAAGGTTGCTCCGTGCAACTGGCAATGAACAGGAGAGTCGCCTTGCGATCTGATGCAAGAAATTAGGAGGACGCTATGAGACAGGTGATTCTGACTCTCTTCGTGATAGCCGCGGGAACCCTCTCACTCGCATTTGCCGCTGGCCAGGACCTTAACGCCCAGACTAGTGAGTCTCAAGTCACCACGCTGTTAAAGACCGATGTCGCAGGCGTGGAGGGCAAGGAATGGAATGTCATCACCGTCGAGCTGACACCTGGAACGGTGGACGCACGGCGTTTCCATCCCAGTGTCGAGCTCGTCTATGTCCTCGAAGGCGCAGGATTCTTGGAAGTGGATGGCAAGCCTCCAGTCGCATTGAATCCCGGGAGCGTCGCCTCTTTAGATCCCAAGCAAATCCATGTCCTCAAGAACACAAGTCAGACACAGACGCTGAAGGTCCTCGTCGTTCTCCTCCGTGAGAAGGGGCAACCGCGTCTCACGCTCGCGAACCGAGGGGCGCCAAGGCATCAGGAGGATGGGAAGCAAATCCCGCATCTGAATGGCAGGCAACAAAAGACAAACGAGCAAAAACATTCAACGAGCCCAGGGTTGGTGTTCTGAGTGATGAACCGGCCTCCTTATCTCCCGGAACTGATCGATGGAGAACTCGCATAACTCAAGGGAGAAACCCATGAAGGAAAACCTCGAAAAAGTAAAACTGTTGGCCCGAGATCTGCGGAACGGCAAAGAGTTTCCGCGCAGCCCGCGCGAAACGCTCGCGGGCTACGTGCTGGCCGCCCGCGCGGTGGACAAGTGCCGCGCTGTCCTCGTCGGCTGGCAGGGGGAGTATCACTCCAACTGCCCCCTCGATCAGCGGTGGCTGAAGTTCGCTGAGATTGACTACAATGCGTACAAGTCGTTTGTCGCCACCGGCGCGACCGACGACGAGGTTGCCGTGTGGATTGGCGAGCACGCGAAGAAGCGTTCCCGTGCCGACATTGTCGTCTGGAACAACCGGGAACGTGACCTGCGCTTGAGCGACCTGTCTCCCGAATTGCAGGAATACATGGAGGACTACATCCAGAAGTACGTCCCGCTCAATCGCGTGGTGTCCCACTGGTTCGACGTGTACGACTTGGAAGAGCAACGTCTCTAACGGAGGTAGCCATGAAGTCGTTGCCTCGAAACATTGAAACGATCATTGAGCCGGAGCCTGTCACTGAAGGCGCGGGAGTCAGGCTCAACCGAAGTATCGGGACTGACAGGCTGGACTATCTCGATCCCTTCCTGTTGCTGGATCACTTTGCATCCAGCGATCCGCGTGATTATCAGGCCGGGTTTCCATTGCACCCCCATCGAGGGATCGAAACGGTGACCTACGTGCTGAGGGGAGAGGTACAGCACAAGGATACCCTCGGCAACTCCGGCAGCATCGGCGCGGGAGACGTTCAGTGGATGACGGCCGGACGTGGCATCATGCACGAGGAGATGCCGCAGGTGCGTCCTGAAGGGATTGCTGGATTCCAACTCTGGGTCAATCTGCCGGCGAAGCTCAAGATGACCAAGCCGCGCTACCAGGATATCCGGTCAGGCGAGATCCCTGAAATCAAAAAGGAAGATGGGGCAAGGATCCGGGTGATTACTGGAACAGTTGATGAGGTCAGCGGTCCTGTGACCGGAATCGCCGCCAATCCCATCTACCTGGATGTGTTCGTTCCTGCCCATGCCTCATTCATCCAGCCGATCCACCGAGGGCACACGGGATTTGCTTACGTTTTTGAAGGCGAGGCGCAATTTGCTGGCGATGATAAAGAAGACGGAACCGTGATTTCACACCCCAGGCTCGTCGTGTTGGGTGACGGCGACTATGTGAAGGTGATCACGGGTAAGAGCGCGGTTCGCTTTTTGTTGGTTTCCGGGAAACCGCTGCACGAGCCCATTGCGCGCTATGGTCCATTCGTGATGAACACAGAAGAGGAGATCGAGCAGACGCTTCTAGAACTCCGCCAGGGAACCTTCGTCACAACGTGAACATCGGGGACCACGAGTGAAGGAAAAGGGGCTAGCTCAGCCTGTCTCCTTTTTCTGTGCCCGGCGACGGTCCTGTCGCCCATCAAACCGCTTCGCTTGTGAGAATGGGTTGAGAGAGCAACAGAGAGGAGGAACACATGGCTTCATTAACGGGAAAAGTCGCAATTGTCACAGGGGCTTCCAACGGGATCGGCCGGGCGATCGCCGAACGGCTGGCGCAGGAAGGGGCCACGGTCGTCGTGAACTATGGCAAGAGCGTCGACAAGGCCAAACAAGTGGTCGCCGACATCGAGGCCAAAGGCGGGAATGCAGTCGCGGTCCATGCCGATATGAGCAAGGTCTCCGATGCCCGCCGACTGATCAAGGACACGGTGAAGCAGTTCGGCAGGCTGGACATTCTGGTGAACAACGCCGGCATGTTCATGCCGAAGCCGCTGGCGGAAACGACCGAGGAAGAGTTCGACCGAATCTTCACCTTGAATGCCAAGGGCCCCTACTTCGCGATGCAGGAAGCCGCCAAGGTGATCGCAGATGGCGGTCGCATCGTGAACATCTCGACGGATGGGACGCATCTGGGATTCCCAGGTGCGACGGCCTACCTGGGGAGTAAAGGCGCGCTGGAGCAGTTTACGAAAGGGCTGGCCCATGAATTGGCGCCCAAAGGCGTGACCGTCAACACGGTGTCGCCAGGCTTCACGGACACCGACATGCTCCGCGGCGGGGGGCCGCAGTTCGCAGAGGTGGGGACCCAGATGTCGCCGTTGAAGCGACTGGGGACGCCCAAGGACATTGCGGATGTGGTCTCCTTCGTCGTAAGTAACCAGGGTCGCTGGATCACGGGCCAGAATATACACGCCGGCGGCGGCGTGGTGATGTGAAGGATCGGAAAGGCGAAGGACGGTTGGACCGGACCCGAAGCCTGGAGGCGCCATGGAGAACATGACTAGAGTGACCGAGATCGCCCCTGATCTTTACTCGATTTCAACCTATGTCTCTGAATTCAACCTCCGGTTCAACCACTTCCTTATTAAGGACGACGAGCCGTTGCTGTTCCACACAGGCATGAAGCAAATGTTTCCGCTGGTGCGGGATGCAGTCGCGCGCGTCATCGATCCCTCCACGATTCGATGGCTTTCGTTCAGCCATTTCGAAGCCGACGAATGCGGGGCACTGAACGAATGGTTGGCCGTGGCGCCACATGCGGAGCCGGTATGCGGCCTGGTCGGGGCGCTCGTCAGCGTGAATGATTTTGCTAGTCGTCAGGCCCGTGTGCTCGCGCATGACGAGATTCTCAAGACTGGCAACTACCGCCTGCGCTTCCGGCAGACGCCACACGTGCCGCATAACTGGGAGGCTAGCCTGCTGTTTGAAGAAGTTACGCGCACGTTGTTGTGCTCGGATTTGTTCTCCCATGAAGGAGACGTGGAGCCGGTGACCGAGTCGGATGTGGTCGAACGCGCAAAGCGGGCGTTGATCGAGGGCCAGAAAGGACCCTTCGCCAACTCATATCCTTACACGCCGTTGACTGAACCGATCCTGCACGGGTTGGCGGATCTTCGGCCGAAACATTTGGCTCTCATGCATGGATCCACTTTCGTGGGAGACGGCGAACGGGCGCTGCGCGACTTGGCGGTCATCATGGGGGAGGTTCTTGGGCAAGGCCAGAGCTAAACCGGTGGGTCATAGGACGACCAGGAAGCGCGGCACTGATCGCCTCTGTTGTTCCTGAACCCTCAGATTGCTGAGGAGGAATGCACCATGAGTTCGCAAGCGCTTCAACAACCGACCACAACAGCCGCTGACGAGGCTGCCATCCGGGCCCTCTATCAGCAGATGATGGATGCCTGGAACAAGGGCAGTGGCGAGGCCTACGCCGCTCCGTTCGCCGAGGACGGTGATCTCATCGGGTTCGATGGGACGCACTTCAAAGGGCGCCAAGAGATCGCCCCGTTTCACCAGCGGCTCTTTGAAACACACCTCAAGGGGACCCGCCTCGTCGGCCAGGTCACGAGCATCAGGTTCCTGAGTCCCGACGTCGCTCTGATGCACGCGGTCGGTGGAACTGTAATGCGCGGGAAATCAGCCTCTTCACCTGAGCGAGACTCAATCCAGACACTCGTCGCCACGAAACGCGGCGGCCTATGGCTCCTCGCTGCGTTTCAAAATACCAGAGTACGACCCATAGGCCGTAATCTTGCGGGGACTCTCGTGTGGATGCTTTCGGATTGGCTATGGAAGGTATGCCGCCCGAAGAAATGACAGAAGCCCATCTTCGCCTCCCCGAAAGCAGAGGAAACGGGGCGCACGATCGCGCCGAAAGACCCAGAAAGGAGAGATCTATGGCTATCACTCTGAATCACACAATCGTGCCTGCTCGCGACAAAGAGGCCTCGGCCCGCTTTTTCGCGGATATCTTTGGATTGAAGCACGAGGGGTCTAGTGGACACTTTGCTCCGGTGCGCGTCAATGAGACTCTGACCCTCGATTTCGATGATGCCGACCGTTTCGACATCCATCACTACGCGTTTCACGTGAGCGACCCGGAGTTCGATGCCATTTTGAAGCGGGTGCAAGAGGCAGGCATCCCATTCGGCAGTGACCCGTGGAATCTTGAGAATAAAGAGCTCAATTCCTGGAACGGCGGCAGAGGCGTCTATTTCCGCGATTCCAACGGACACATTCTCGAGTTGATGACGCGCGTCCCTAGCGCAGGCTAACGGGACTCGGTCCGTCCATGGGATCGAAGGCGTCGCGCGATGGAGGTGATTAGCAACTGATGGGCGTTGTAGCCAGCATTTTCATGCGCACGTTTGGCCGTTGATGAGTGAAGATGTGACCAAACAGGTACGCGAGGTGGTGGACGCCGTCTACCGCTCCGAGTCGCGCCACGTCCTCGCCACCCTGATCCGCCTGCTTGGTGACTTCAACGCCGCGGAAGAGGCGCTGCACGATGCCTTCACGGTGGCGGTGGAACAATGGTCGCGGGATGGCGTGCCAGCCAATCCGCGGGCCTGGCTCGTCTCGACCGGTCGCTTCAAAGCCATCGACGGCATGCGCCGGCGCGCCCGGTTCGACGCGTCGCTGACGGAACTCGCCCAGCAACTGGAATCCAGCACCAGTGAGGCCAAGGAGTGGGACGACGAGAGCGTCGAGGACGACCGGCTGCGGTTGATCTTCACCTGCTGCCACCCTGCCCTCTCGCCGGAGGTGCAAGTTGCGATGACGCTGCGCGAAGTCTGTGGCCTTACGACCGAGGAAATCGCGCGCGCCTTCCTGACCACTCCACCCACGGTGGCCCAACGGATCGTGCGCGCCAAGAGGAAGATCCGCGATGCGCGCATTCCCTATGAGGTGCCGTCGGAGAAGGATTTGCCGGACCGGCTGGACGCCGTGCTCCGGGTTGTCTATCTCGTGTTCAACGAGGGGTACTCCGCGTCATCGGGTGGGTCGCTTACGAGACACGATCTCTCGGCTGAAGCCATCCGCTTAGGGCGATTGCTGATTGAATTGCTCCCGGAGCCTGAGGCGTTGGGACTCTTGGCGCTGATGCTCCTGCACGACTCGCGACGCTCTGCGCGCACTTCGCCGACTGGCGAGTTGGTTCTCCTGGAAGACCAGGATCGCTCGCTGTGGAACCGGGATCAGATCACTAAGGGCGTATCGCTGGTGGAACGGTCGCTGTCCTCGAGAAGGGTCGGCCCGTACACACTCCAAGCGGCCATCGCGGCCGTGCATGCGGAGGCGCCGATCGCCGCCGCCACGGACTGGAGCCAGATCGTCGGACTCTATGAACTGTTGTTCCAGGCCGATCCATCGCCCGTGGTCGAGCTGAATCGCGCTGTCGCGGTGGCGATGCGTGACGGCCCTTTGGCCGGGCTTACCCTCATCGACGCCATCCTCGCCCGGAGCGATCTGGAGAACTATCACTTGGCGCACGCGGCACGGGCGGATCTCTGCCGGCGACTAGGGCGAACAGCGGAAGCCCGAGCCTCCTACGAACGGGCCCTCGGCCTCACCAAGCAGGAGCCGGAGCGGCGATTTCTCGAGCGACGGCTGAGCGCGCTGCCTGATAAGACCTGTTGACCAACTGTCCGCGCCGTCTCGTAAGTGATTGATTAGGCACGAACTGATCTCGGCTCATCGAACCCGTAGACCGTTGTCGATTTTGGGCTTCCCCAACGACTATCGGATGACAACGGCCTTTCACATCCACCTCGGAGGTTTGGGGCCATGAAATATCTGCTCATGTGTTGCACCGAGGAGAAGAAGTTGACCGCCCTGTCCAAGAGCGAGAGCGATGCCCTCATGGACGAAACCTCGGCCTACTGCGGAGCGCTCCGGAAGAGCGGTCACCTCATCGTGGCGGAGCCCCTCGAACCAGTCCAGATGGCCATGACCGTGCGGGTCCGGAACGGCAAGGTGTCTGTGACCGACGGTCCCTTTGCCGAGACGAAGGAACAGATTGGCGGGTTCTTTCTCATCAATGCCAGAGACCTCAACGAGGCCATTCAGGTGGCTTCGAGGTTTCCGTCCGCGCGCATCGGGAGCATCGAGGTGCGGCCGGTCAGGGAATTGCAGGGCAGTCACCGGGCGGCGGCTGCATCGTGAGGAGTCACTCATGTGTCCGGCATGCCTGACAACTCTGGCACTGATTGCGGCCGGGACGACCTCGACAGGTGGCATGGCTGCGCTCGTCGCAAAGAGACTTCATGCGCCAGAACGGCGCAAGGACAATCTCCCACAACCCAGATCAAAGGAGGCTTCATCATGACCACGAGCACGATAGAACATCCGAAAGTCGTATCGCGAGCTGAGTGGCTGAGCGCACGCAAGGCACTGCTCGCGAAGGAGAAGGAACTCACACGCTACCGGGACGCAGTGAACGCCGAGCGGCGCAGGCTACCGATGGTCAAGATCGAAAAGGAGTACGTCTTCGACACGCCGGGTGGGAAGAAGTCTTTGGGCGAGCTCTTCGAGGACAAAAGTCAGCTCATGGTCTATCACTTCATGTTTGGACCGGACTGGGAGGAGGGTTGCCGCAGCTGCTCGCTCGTGTCGGATCACATCGACGGCGCCAACTGGCATCTCCCGCAGCGCGACGTGCGCCTGTTGGCCGTCTCTCGCGCGCCTCTTGCCAAGATCGAGAAATTCCAGAAACGCATGGGCTGGCGCTTCGAGTGGGTGTCGTCATACGGCAGTGACTTCAACCCTGACTTCCACGTGTCGTTCACGAAAAACGAGATGGCGCAGGGCAAGGTGAGCTATAACTACACGATGCAGGAGTTCCCCAGCGAGGAGGCGCCGGGCATCAGCGTCTTCTACAAGGACACCGGAGGCGCCGTCTTCCACACCTACTCCACCTACGCGCGCGGGCTCGATATGCTGGTCGGCGCGTATAACTTCCTCGATCTCGCGCCGAAGGGCCGACAGGAGGACTGGGAGGAGCCACCGGGCCGAAGCGACGGCCCGTTCATGCACTGGGTCCGCCACCACGATCGATATTGAGAAGGGCCCGAAAGCCTCGGCCTCCTGTTGCAGCTCAGGAAAGGATCATTCGTGAGCACGCATCATTGCGGCGAAGTCGCTTCGGACGATACCAAGCACCAAGATTGCCACGGCATCCGCTTGAACAATGGTGGTAAGTGAGGGTCAGGAGGCATCCACATGAAATACATGTTGCTGATTTACGGCGACGAACAAGCGTTGAGCGAAAACGAGCGGCAGGACTGTTACGCGGAGTCCACGCAGCTCGCACAGCAGCTTCACTCGAACGGGCAGTATCTGGCCGCCAACCCGTTGCAGCCGACAGCCATGGCGACCAGTGTCCGGGTGCGCGACGGCAAACGGCTCGTGACCGACGGTCCGTTCGCGGAAACGCGCGAACAACTGGGCGGCTACTTCCTCGTCGACGCCAAGAATCTCGACGAGGCCATCGCCATCGCCGCACGGATTCCCACGGCGCGCAAGGGAACCGTCGAGGTCCGTCCGGTTGTCGAGATCCCAGGTCTGCCGACCGGGTAGCGGCGACCGGGGATTTGCCCGTCAACAACGCAAGGTCGTGCTGACGGTGTCCATTTGAAAACCAATGAGGAGAACTGTATGCAAACAATCACCCCATGTTTGTGGTTCGATGACAAGGCCGAAGAGGCAGTGAAGTTCTATGCTTCCATCTTCAAGAATTCAAAAATCAAGAGCATCACCCGTTATAGCGAGGACGCGGCAAAGGTCTCCGGAAGACCAAAGGGATCGGTCCTCACCGTGGCATTCCAACTGGCGGGCCAGGAATTCCTGGCGTTGAACGGTGGACCAATATTCAAATTCACAGAAGCCGTATCGTTCATCGTGAACTGCGAGACGCAAGCTGAAGTCGATCGGTTGTGGGAAAAGCTGTCCGAAGGTGGAGAGAAAGGACAATGCGGCTGGCTCAAGGACAAATACGGTCTGTCGTGGCAAATCGTGCCCACTGTTTTGGGCAAGATGTTGCAAGACAAAGACGCTCGGAAATCGGAAAGAGTGATGAGCGCTTTGCTTCAAATGAAGAAGCTTGAAATCAAACGCTTAGAGCAAGCGTTCAGAAGGGAGTAAGGAATGAGCACGGTACGACTACTGGTTGGGACACGCAAAGGCGCGTTCATTCTCACGTCGGATGGGAAGCGCAAGCAATGGGATGTCAATGGACCTCACTTCGGGGGCTGGGAGATGTATCACCTCAAAGGATCGCCGGCCGATCCGAACCGGCTATATGCGTCGCAAACGAGCAGCTGGTTCGGGCAAGTCATCCAACGCTCGGATGACGGCGGGAAAACCTGGAACGCTCCTGGGACCAAACCCGAAGATCTCATGGGTCCGGATGGCATGCCGAAGGGCGTGAGCAACATGTTTCTCTACGACACGTCCGCCGAAACCGGCAGGCCCCTCACGACGCACCAGTGGTATGACGGCACACAAAAGCCCTGGGAGTTCAAGCGAGTCTGGCACCTCGAACCGTCATTGACCGATCCGGACACAGTTTACGCCGGCGTAGAGGATGCCGCCCTGTTCCGGTCGACCGACGGCGGGCGGTCGTGGCACGAGTTGGCGGGACTGCGCGAGGTGAAAGGGAATCTGTGGCAGCCGGGAGCCGGCGGCATGTGTCTGCACACGATCATGCTCGACCGGAAGAACCCACAGCGGATCTTCATTGCCATCTCGGCGGCCGGTGTGTTTCGGACCGACGACGGCGGCAAGACGTGGCGCCCCGCGAACAAAGGCCTGAAGTCTCAGTATGAGCTCCCCGACCCGGATGCGGAGGTCGGTCACTGCGTGCACCGTATCGCGATGCACCCGTCCCGTCCGAACGTGCTGTTCATGCAGAAACACTGGGACGTGCTCCGCAGCGACGACGCCGGCGAGTCGTGGCACGAAATCAGCGGAAATCTGCCGACCGATTTCGGGTTTCCAATCGATGTGCACGCGCATGAGCCGGAAACGATCTACGTCGTTCCCATCAAGAGCGACTCGGAGCATTTTCCGCCCGACGGGAAGCTGCGTGTATATCGCAGCCGCACGGGCGGCAACGAGTGGGAGGCGCTCACGAACGGGCTGCCGCAACGAGACTGTTACGTCAATGTGTTGCGCGACGCGATGGCCGTGGACTCGCTCGATCCCTGTGGCCTGTACTTCGGCACCACCGGCGGGCAGGTCTATGGATCGGCCAACGGCGGGGACAGCTGGGCGCCCATCGTCCGAGATCTTCCGGCGGTTTATTCGGTGGAGGTCCAGACGCTCCCATGATCCGAGTGGTGCTCCCCGCACATCTGAGGACGCTGGCGCGCATCGACGGCGAGGTGAAGCTGGACGTCGAGGGTCAGGTGACGCAGCGCTCGGTCCTTGACGCACTTGAGTCTCGCTATCCGATGCTGCGTGGGACGATCCGCGACCACGTCACGCAAAAGCGCCGACCGTTCCTGCGGTTCTTCGCCTGCGAGCAGGATCTGTCACACGAATCGCCGGACGCCCCCCTGCCCGACGCCATCGCGACGGGGACCGAGCCTCTACTCATCGTGGGAGCCATTGCCGGCGGCTAGTCGCTGGCAGAAGGAAGCGGCGCGGCCAAAACGATCAACCAACAAGGGGGAACGTATGAGCACACAAAGGAAAACAAAATCTAACGAGGCAAAGGGAAGCCGTACCACGCCGAGCATCGTGTGGTTTGAAATCCCAGCAGACAATCCCGAGCGTGCAAAGAAGTTCTACGGCTCGTTGTTCGGCTGGAAAATCGAGAAGTTTCCCGGGGTGACGGATTACTGGCACATCGACACGGGCGGTGGTGACCGCACGCGTGATGGCGGGATGATGGCGCGCAAGTACCCGAAACAGCCCATCACCAACTATGTCGCCGTGCCCTCAGTGGACGAATACACGGCGAAGGCCCAGAAACTCGGCGGCAAAATCTGCATGCCCAAGACGGCGGTGCCGCAGATGGGCTACTTCGTTGTTTGCCAGGATACGGAGAACAACACGTTCGCCCTGTGGGAAATGAACGAAAAAGCAAAATAGATTTTCTCAAAAGGGAGGCATAACCATGCGATTCATGATTATTGTCAAGGCCACGAAGGAATCTGAAGCAGGTGTCCTGCCGAGTGAGAAGCTCCTTGCCGAAATGGGGAAGTTCAACGAGGAGCTGGTGAAGGCCGGCGTGCTGCTGGCGGCCGAGGGACTTCAAGCGAGCTTGAAG
>JACQQM010000013.1 GCA_016207025.1 Nitrospirota bacterium
GCCGTGATCGTCCGCACCTCGGCGTGCGCTGATGCAGAAGCGAAAAAGACGGCGAGCAGAGTGAATAATGGCGCGATCAACTTTGCTCCATGAGTGTGCACCGTCAATCCTCTGTGTGGTGGAACGGTACGGTGAAAGGTACGCCAGGGTGGCCGAAATGTCTAGTTTAGTACGCGCTGGTTTTCAGCTCGGGCGGAGCGGGTTCCACTCGCTCCACGACCCGAAAGCTGACGCGCCCGATGATGCGGCCTTCCGCCGTTTCCACGTCCACGCGCCAGTCCCCCGGAATCAGGCGTTGCTTCACGGTATAGCTGCGGTAGCCCTCCTCACGGCCACCAGCGATCGAGAACGGGATCCGGTCCGTCGTGGAGAAATCACGCGCGCCGCGTCCTGCCACAGGGCGATACTGCCAGCGGTGGTAGATCGTCGTCTGCAAATCCACCGGGGCAAACACGGCGGTAAAGCAGTAGGCGGGCTCCTCTCCCCGGAAGGGATCGTCCGAGCGCTTCCAGAACTGGTACCAGGCTCCTTTCTCGAACGACAACTGGTAGGTCCCGTCCACCTTGGCGATCCTGTGGTACACCCCGCCGAACTTCATGGACAGCGGGACCGGCGGGATCCAGTTGAGAAAGTAGAATCCCACCAGCACCCCGATCAATGCGACGGCCGGCAGGCCGGTCATCATGATCTCCTTCCGTGACCGGTTCGGGACGCCCTGATAGACCAGCTCCACCACCCGCATTGCCACGGCCGCGCTCAGGATTGCGCCGATCAGAAACACGACGGTGTTCATGAAGCCGGTCAGCACCGGCAGAAAGAAGGTGAAGAAACTGAAACAGACCAGGGCGTAGAGGCTCACCAGCAGCCGCAGGCTGGACAGCCGGTCCCGGAGGAACTCATTCGCCACGAGAAACCCGACGAGCACGAAGAAGAAGACGGCTGTCGTGGTCAGCGAGGCGCTCTGCGAGTAAAAGATCGTGTAGGCGCTGAACAGCCCGCCGAGAAGGAACTGGATGGCCATTGGATAGTACGGTCGCGCGCGGGCGATGGCCGACGCGAAGTGCGGGGCTCCAGACGATTCCTTCCCCACCGCCCCCATATCGGCCCGGCCCGTGAGGACGATCAGCACCCCCAGCAGGGTCAGGTACAGGAGAAGGATCAGGTTGTCGAGAAGGCGGTCGATGCGGGTCAGCGTGAGGCCGTCATAGGTCACGCCGGCGAAGAAAAAGACGACCGGGAGAAAAGGCTTGGCAAGAGCGGCTCGGATCCTGGCGGCAGGCGGCATCACAGAAGATCAGATAAAAGGCGGGAGGGGCGCATAGGTCACCGGCAGGCCCAGGAGCTGCTCCAACCATGCCGGCATCGCCTCCTCCCCGAGCGGCGCCCGGTTCAGTCTGGCCTCGATCTGAAAGCCGCCTTCGGCCCCGATGACCCCGATGATCGCCGAGGCGTCCTCCCCTTCAGGCAACAGGCGCTGGGTCTGGAACTCACAGAGGGTCGCGTAGAGTCGGCCGGCCGGTGCGATGGCTTGCAGGATTTCCGGCAGCTCATCGAGGGGGCAGTGCGCCGAGCACCGATAGGCATACTGCGCGCCGGGCTGCACCGCTTGAAACTCTTCCAGGACCGACTCGGAAAAACCGGTCAGATAGGCGCGCACCGAGGCCGGCTCCCCGCCAGAGGCGACCGGCCCATTTCCCCACGTCGCAGCCAACCGGCTGGCTGGCACAAGAAACTCGAAGGCATCGGCGGAATTATATTCGAACTGGCAGGGCCCGAACGCGTCCGGCCAGGAGCAGAAGAAGGGCACGCGCTGATCGGCTTGACGCAAGACGACACGGCCCTGCTCCACTGCCGACTGGATCGGCAGATCCAGCACGCTGATCGCCGCCTGGAAGGCCTGCCGGCGCTCCTCGAGCCACAGGCCACGCCGGTCATCGGCCCGCGTCTCTCCCGGCGTGATCACCTCGGTGGTGTGGAGGCGCACCCGGATGAACGCGTGCGCGTGGCGAAAGCCGAGCCAGAGCATGCCTCGCGGATAGTGCGTGAGCAGAGGCTCCTGCATCTTCCAGGGATGACTCACCGAACAGTAGGTGCCCAGTGCCTGGTGCCGCTGATAGACGGTGTGATACCCGCCCGCCAGCAGGAAGAAGTCTCCCCGCCAGCTCTCCCGAATGTGGACCAACGTGACATCTTCCGTTGGCCAGGGGTCCAGCCGGTCGAAGTCCTCAGGAGTCTCGACCGTCCACTCCTCGATGTAACAGATGATGTCCTTCGCGGGGACGGCCGGCTCCATTCCCAACGTTCCCAGCCGTTCCCCGACCTCCAGCACGTCTCCGAACGCCAGCTTGGCCGGAGTTTCCCACCGCCGCTCACGCATATCTGCCAGTCCACCGTGGTCGCGGTTTGCTCTTGATGGTCTCGGGTTTCATTTCAGCCGCAAGGATCGTTTCTCAACCTTGGTGTCGGCCGTCAGTTTTACCAGGCTCTCCTTCAGCGTCTCGTTGAGAAGCTTCTGCACATCCTCGGGCTCAAACCAGAACACACTCTCCGTGCGCGCTCCATCCAGATTCATGCTGGTGGTGCTGTTGTCCGCCGCGTTCAGGGCTTGGATTGTCAGCTTGGTCTTCACCGTGATCTCGGTCGAAAAGAACCGGCTCTTGGCATTGGCCGAGAACTGCTGGACCTGTCCCCTCATCATCACGTCCGCACCGCCTTGCGGCTCAGGCCCCCCCGGACTTTTCACCCAGACCCGCCAGCCTTTCTGTTTCAGATAGTCTGCGATCACCTGCGCAACCACCTCGCCGGGCTTTCCGCCCAGCACATCGAAGTGGGTGACGCCACCGCCCAAGTGCGTGCGACTGCCCAGCCTGGTTTTCTGAGGCCGCAGATCCTCGAGCGGAACCACCGCGACATTCAGCTCATGCACGTCCTGAGTCGCCTGTGCCACCAACGGCGCCGCCTGGATATCCAAATAGACAACCTCCCCTTTGCCAGCGCAGCCGGCCAGCGCCATCAATCCAATCAGGCTTCCGATGCCGATCACGGTCTGAAGCAGTCGCATAGTCACGAGTCCCTCCTTCATGAACCTTTCATGCCCACCATTCCTCCTTGCACCTGAATCGGCGGTTCTCCCCGCCACCACTCGAACCGATACTGGCATCGGGACAACGCGGCCACGAGGACGGCCACCACAGCGACGAGGAGCAGGACCCGGGTGGCTTTCGGCAGTCCGAAGCGCTCCCCTGTGCCGGGCACCTCCCGTCCGCAGAACCGACACACAATGGCGGCCGCGTGGATCGGCTCCGCGCAAAACGGGCACGGCCGACGGCGAGCCGGCAAGATGAACAGGAGCAGGCCCGCCAACGGGGACAGGATCAGCGCCAGCAAGAACCAGCCGACACCGGAGCGGCCGAATTCACGGGATGCCAGCACCCCGATCGCGATCGCGAGAAGAACCCAGATGCCCGCGCCAACTGCCATGTCGGGAGTCTACCGGATGGACCTGACCAAGTCCATCTGCGCGTGCGCGGTCCCGCGAATCGGCTTCACGGGGTGATAACCGGCAGGACGGCCCGCAAGGCCTCACGACCGAGCTCCACGATCCGGCCTTCCTTCAGTGCAGGATCGTCCAGGGACACGAACCGTGCCAGCTTGAAAAATGGCCGGCCCGAGAGCACCGCCGCCACCTCCGACTTACGGTCATGGCTGAGCGGCAGGGTGTACCCTTCCCCTTGCCTCCATTCCCACAGGGACGGCGCCAAAGAAAGGCAGAGATGACGCCCGGCGGTGACGTGGTACCGGTTGAGGAGATTCTGCTTGTAGCGCAACAGTCCGGGCCCTTCCAGGATGAGAGCAAACACAACATGATGGCCCCACCAGAACAGCGTGCGGAAGGTGAACTTGTCGTCGCCTTCGAAATACTTCGGGAAATCCAGATACTGGTACGGAAAGTCTTCCAGGTGCTCGCCTTTGACGAACTGGAATTTTTTCCGATCGAACCCTGGCGGGGCCAGGAGCTTGACGCCCGCGAGTTCTTCCCGCAGGCCGGCGTACACCCCGTCCAACATGCCCCGCACCTTCTTCATGATTCGCGCCTTGACCAGAAAAAATTGATCGTCGGCCACGAGGCGCAGCTCATCGGGGGTGAAAAGAATGGGGTCCTGCACTGTCGCGTTACCGCTGGTGGGTTTCAAACGCGGACACATCCAGGTCGTACATTCGGCGGCATTCGGCGCACCGCAGCCCGACGGAGTCTCGGGCCACATCCATCGCCCGCACGCCCAGCGCCGACTGATGCGTGGCGGCGCATTCCGCGAGATGGTCGACGGCCGTTCGCTCCCCCTTCGTGACCCTGACTTCGCCGGCCGATTGCAGGAGAGCCGCCGCGCCGGTCGTCATGGCGCGCACGGTCAGGCGATGCAGCAGGTTGCAGGAGCTGCAGCTGAGCACGATCCGCTCTGGCAATTCCAGCTTTTTGAGGCTCAGGCAGAGGGGGTGTACGGCAAAACACTGCTGAATGAAGGCGCCACTTTTAAACGTGGGGGACATCCTTCTTCCCGCTCTTTCGGATCGGCGACACCGACGAGGCCCGACCGACTTCTTCAGGGGACCAATCGTGCAAGAGCCAGGAGTGCGAGCGCACCCAGCCCGTACGGAATCGCGCAGGAATAGAGAAGCGCTCTGAGAGGACAGACACTCGACGCCTCCGGATGCCGCGCGCGTTGCTCTTTGTACACGAACTCGTAGGCGAGGACCAGCACCGTCAAGGTCAAGACGAGAACCCGACTGGTGCGTGGCCAGGTGTAGACCCCGCTGAGCAGGAAGTCGGCCGTGAAGAACCCGCTGGTGAGGAGGACGACGGGGGCGAGGACCAGGCGGACCGCCTCCGCGAACCAGAGCTGCCACCTGCTCCCACGTCGCACGGGAGGCGCGTGATCGGCATCGACGCGGAGCGTCACGACCCGACCGCTGGCTTGATCGTGTTGTGAAGGGACGGGCGCGCTTGCACCTCGCGGCAGGCCTTGCACACCCGCGGGCGCATCTTGAGAAATTTCGTCTTCCCGCTGGCCAGGCAACTGTAATGCACGAACTGGTCGCAGACCGTGCAGCGCGACCAGCCGCCCCGGAACAGGGTGAAGTTCCGGTACAGGCCCTTTCCGCAGACTCTGCAGCTTCGGGGTTCAATCCCCAGGAGCAGAGGCTGCCATTCCCCGCCGGCCATCCGCAAACTCATGAGCGGCAGTATACCCAAGCGTGCAGGAGCGAGGCAAGTGGCACGAGGCGATAGGAATCTCGAGCCTATTGCCTCTCGACCCGGGCCTATAGCCCCTGCTCGTTTGACACTGCAGGAAACCATTTGCTAGTCTCTCGCCTCATCACAATCAGATGCTCAACGAGGAGCCGATCCGCCGATCATGGTCATCACCGCCTATCTCGATCAGAAGCGCGAGGAAGTGGACCGGTTTCTCGACTCGGTGGTTCCCGACGCGCGGACCCCCCCGACCACGTTGCACGAAAGCATACGCTACAGCCTGTTCGCCGGCGGCAAGCGCGTCCGCCCGATCCTGGCGATCGCCGCAGCCGAAGCGGTGGGAACCCCGACGAAGGCGATCCTGCCGATCGCCTCGTCGCTCGAGTTGATCCACACCTATTCCCTCATCCACGACGATCTGCCGGCGATGGACAACGACGATTACCGGCGGGGCAAGCCGACCAACCACAAGGTGTACGGGGAGGCGATGGCGATCCTGGCGGGGGATGCGCTGCTGACGCTGGCGTTCGACCTCTGCAGCCGCCGGGACCTGCTGGACGGACTCGACCCGCTGCGCCAGGTACAGATCATTCACGAGCTGGCGGTAGGAGCCGGCAATCTGGGAATGGTCGGCGGACAGGTGCTGGACATCCAGTCCGAGAACAAAGATATTGACCTCGCCACCTTGCAGAACATTCACACGCACAAGACCGGCATGCTCATTCGCGCGGCGGTCCGGATGGGAGCTATCGCCGCGTCCGCGACGCCCGCGCAACTGGAACGGCTCACCAGCTATGCCGAAGACGTCGGGCTTGCGTTCCAGATCGCCGACGACGTGCTGAACGTGACCGGCACCCGTGAGCAACTGGGCAAAAACGCCAACACCGACGCCCAGCGCGGCAAGAAAACCTACCCGACGTTCTACGGCGTCGAGGGCGCCCGGACGCTCGCCGAGCAGTGCACCAACCGGGCCATCAGCCGGCTGGAAACGTTCGACGCCAAGGCCGATCCGTTGCGTGAGCTGGCCAAGTACATCACGGCTCGGAAGAATTGATAGATTTGGTGATTTGTTGATTTTATGATTTTTAGATCGGTCCTCTGCCAATCAACAAATCAACAGATCAACCAATCGTCTCAATTTTCCTTATGAAAACGCTCGTCACCGGCGCGACTGGATTCGTGGGAGTGGCGGTCGCGCGCGCGCTGACGGCGGCCGGCACGGACGTACGGGTGCTGGTCCGGCGCGACAGCGACCTGCGGAACCTGGTAGGACTGAAGATGGAGCAGGTCCACGGAGATCTCCGAGACCAGAATTCCCTCCGCCACGCGCTCACCGGCTGCACCCAGCTCTACCACGTCGCAGCCCATTACGCCCTCTGGTCAGAGAATCCCGCAATTTTCTACGACGTCAACGTGACCGGCACCCGTCTCTTGCTGGAAACCGCCCGTGAGTTCGGCACCGAGCGCATCGTGTACACCAGCACGATCGGCGCGATCGGACTGCCAGCGGGCGGCGGCCCCGGCACGGAGGAGACACCGGTCTCGCTCGCCCAGATGGCGGGGGATTACAAGCGATCCAAATACCTCGCCGAGCAGGAGGTCCTCAGGTTGGCCCGCGCCGGCCTGCCGGTCGTCATCGTGAACCCCACCGCGCCGGTCGGGGAACGGGACATCAAGCCGACCCCGACCGGGCAGATGATCGTGGACTTTATGAAAGGGCGCATGTGGGCCTACATCGACACGGGCATGAACTTGGTGGATGTGGATGACGTGGCGGCCGGCCATCTCCTGGCTATGGAACGGGGCCGCGTGGGCGAGCGGTACATTCTGGGGAACCGCAACCTGTCGCTCCGGGAAATCTTCGCCATCCTGAGCGGGCTGACCGGCGTCAAGGCGCCTCGACTCAAACTGCCCTGGCAGGCGGTTCTGCCGCTCGCGCACGTCAACCGATGGATCGCCGATTACGTGACGCATCGCCCGCCCCGAATCCCGCTGGAGGGGGTGCGGATGGCCAAATACCGGATGCACTACGATTGCAGCAAGGCGCTCCGCGAGCTGGGACTGCCGCAGACGCCGGTCGAGACGGCGCTGGCCAAGGCGGTCAGGTGGTTCCGCGACCACGGCTATGCGTGAGACGGACGTGATGAGTGACGCGTGATGCGTAATCAGGCCGGAAAAGACGACGCGGAAGAGCCGTCTTCGCGCTCTTCATGTCCCGTCATCAGGCGTTTCCCATCACCCATTACCCATTACGGCTTCTGTGGACATCCCCGGCCTGCTGATTAAAACGGTCCTGCTCCGGCCCTACGTGTTCCTGTTCCTGGCCGCCTTCCTGTTTTCCGCCCACCGGCTTCTGGGGTGGAGGAGAACCGGCCTGTTCTTCGGGATCACCTGGGTCACGGCCTTTGTCTGCGAGTTCTCGTCCACGCGGACCGGCATTCCGTTCGGATGGTACTACTACACCGGCGCCACGCTCGGCCAAGAGCTCTATCTCTGGAACGTGCCGTTCATGGATTCGCTGTCCTTCACCTTCCTGCTGTACGCCAGCTACTGCCTGGCCCTGTTCTTTCTGCTGCCGGCGCGCAACGATGGAAGCGCAGGAGGCTCTCAGGGATCTGCGCGGGTGAGCACCCCGAGCCGGTTGGATCTGGTCTTCGATCCGGAGGTCCGCACATCCTGGCCGGTCCTGATGCTGGGAGCGCTCTTCTTTGCCTTCATTGATATCGTCATTGACCCGGTGGCGCTCCGAGGGGACCGGTGGTTTCTGGGCCGGATCTACGGGTATCCGGAGCCCGGCATCCATTTCGGCGTGCCGGTGGCGAATTATGTCGGCTGGGCCGTGGTGGGCCTGATCGCGCTCGCTGGTTACTTCCTTGTGGATCGTCGGCTTCCGGCGCTCGGCCTCCTGGCCGTCCAGCCGGTCACGGGCAAGGTCCTGCTGGGCTGCGCGCTGTATTACTGCGTGCTGATCTTCACCCTGACGGTCACCTTCTGGATCGGCGAACCGCTGCTGGGCATGACCGGCATGCTCATGTACCTGCCGATCACGGCACTGGCCCTGCTCCGGCTTTTCGGCTGGCTCCCAGCCTTGACGTATCAAGTATAGGGCTTGTCTGTAAGGTCTATTCGGTCTGTTTAGTCTCCGGCCAAACAGACTGAACAGACCAAACAGACTAAACAGACATAGTCACTGGCCTGGCGATCCTTTCCCGGACTTTGTATACTGACCCC